>DASVOT010000192.1:0-11901 GCA_036383235.1 Chryseosolibacter sp. | reverse complement strand
AAGGTTGATCATTGCCTCGTTCACATCCTTGAAGACCAGCGACTGATTGGTTGTGAACACGGCCTCCTTCGACTTCTCGAAAATATTGCGGTATTTTCTTTCATTGGCGCGCAGGGCTTTGGTGGAGGCGGATCGTTCAAGGGCATACCGTATGCAACGTTCGAGCTTCTCGGGCGTGAGCTCTGATTTGATGAGGTAATCCACGGCTCCCATCTGCATGGCCTGCTTGTCAATTGCCGAATTGCCTTTTCCCGTAAGCAGGATGATGGGCTCCTCGCAGTGCATCTTCATCGCCTCACCCAGCAGGTCGATACCCGTCTTTGCACCCAGGCGGTAGTCGACAAAATAGAGATCGAATTTCTTGGATGCGAGTTGCGAGAGCGCCTCCTTATAGTTGTAGCACCATTGTATGTCAAAGGTGCGGTCTTCGATGCTGTTTATAAAGCCGCGCGTGAGGATGAAGTCGTCTTCATCGTCGTCGATGATCAGGATCCGGACGGGCTGGGATGAATTGACCATTTTAAAATTGCTTCTCTGGCAGGATAACGGTAAACGTCGCCCCCTGGTCGGGGAGGCTTTTGGCGAAGACCAATCCGTTGTGTTTTTCCACTATTTTTTTGCAAATGGCCAGGCCGATTCCGGATCCCGGGTATTCGGCTTTTCCGTTCAGCCGCTGAAAGACCTGGAAGATCTTTTCGGAATACTCCGGCTCGAACCCGATGCCGTTGTCCTGTATCTCGATCCGGTAAAATGTTGCGTTCTGCGAAAGGCCCAGGGCATTTTTTTCCGCCTTCCCAAGCTTTCCCGCCTGGACATTGACCTGGGGCACCACCGAGCTCTTCCTGAACTTGATGGCGTTAGACAGCATGTTGCCGAAGAGCTGTTTCATTTCCGAAGGAACCGCTTCCAGCGTGGGAAAGTTTCCGGCCAGTGTGATCGCTGCCTTCGTCTCCTCTATTTTAAGCTCAAGCTCCGATATGACAGAGTCCAGGACGGATTTGATATTCACCTGGTCAAATGTGTTTGAGCGGCGGTTTGCCCTCGAGAAGTCAAGCAGGTTATCGATCAGCGTCCGCATGTTTCCGGCGGAGGCGAGAATGCGTTCGATGAACAGCTCCCCTTCCTTGTCAAGGGATTTGTCGCATTTCGCTTTCAGCCGTTCGGTGAACATGGAAATCTTCCGCAAGGGCTCCTGCAGGTCGTGGGAAGCGATGTAAGCAAACTCCTCAAGGTCCCGGTTCGAGCGGTTCAGCTCGCGGATGCTGCGTTCCTGCTCTTTTTCAAACGTCCGCAGCGCCGTGACATCCCGGTTGATACCCAGTATCTTCACCACTTCTCCCCTTTCGTCTTTTACGAGCTTACCGCGCGTAGACATATTCTTCACGACTCCGTCGCGTGTCCTGACGAGGTACTCACATGAAAAGTCCGTCTTCTCTCTTAACGACCGCTGGATCATCTCCTGAAAAGGCCCTGCATACTCTTCCAGCAGGTGGCTCATGTAAAAATCGAACCCGATCCTGCCGGCGAGCTCCTCACGCGTATAGCCCAGCAGAGAATAAAGACCGGAGGTCCAGGTAACGGTATTGGTGCCGATATCCCAGGCCCAGCTGCCGAATTGCAGGAGTTCCTCCGTTTCGTCGAGTAGCGCCCGTGTGGTTTGTATTTCTTCCTTGCTCTTCAAACTATCGGTGATGTCGTGTGCAGTTAACAATATTAAACCGTTCGCGGTATCGTCTTCAGGAAGCCGGGTTAACGTTATCCTATGAAAAATGTATCGTCCATCGCGGTTTGCCAGCCTCGCGGTACATTGTCCGCGCGACGCCTGGCCGTCGGAGAGGCAGTCGCGCAAAACCTGACCGACCTTCCACCGATCCTCGCTGTGTACGAGCGCCTCAAGCGTGATATTCAGATCCGGCGAACGCATGCCGGTGAAATCCTGGAACGTTCGGTTTCCATAATGAATACGCTGGCTCCGGGCATCGTAAATGAAAATAAGGGCCGCGACAAAATCAGCAATCCGCTCTGACGGGAATAACGGCAACGGGTCCTTCGACTGCTGAACATAAAAGTTCAGGAAACCGACTTTTTCATTCATACGGTTTACAACTCTTGATTATTCAGGTCTTTGTATTGCTTTATTTTATTGTATAGCGTTTTCCGGTCTATCTTTAACAGTTTTGCAGCCTTGCTTTTATTGAAATCAACTTTTTTTAAGGTCTCCAGTATCCATTCGTACTCCGCGTCAATGCTGACGCTCTTCAGGCCCGGCTCGCGCGGGGGCGCGGCGTGACCGGCGACGGGAGACACTTCGCGGCTTGCGGCCACCTGAAGAGGGTCGCCCGAATTTTCAAATTGCAGTTTGCGATAATTGACCAGCTCGAAAGGAATGCTCTTGATATCGATGACACTGCTGTCGGACATCAATGTCGCGCGCTTCACAACGTTCTTCAACTCCCGCAGGTTGCCATGCCAGACATATTTCTTGAACACGTCTTCGACTTCAGGTGAGAAGCGCTTGACGTTCTTTCCAAGTTCCTTGTTGGTCTGTGCGAGAAAGTGGTTGGCAAAAACCATGATGTCGTTCACGCGTTCCCGGAGCGGCGGCACATTGATCTGAAACTCGTTGAAGCGGTGATAGAGGTCTTCCCGGAAATGGCCCGTACGGGCGGCGTCCCAGAGTTTTTTATTGCTGGCCACGATGATGCGCACATCCAGGTCGATGTCTTTAATGCCCCCTACCCGCCGCATCTTGCGTTCCTGCGTGACACGAAGGAGCGTCACCTGTACGTCGTATGGCAGGTTGGAGATTTCGTCCAGGAAGATCGTCCCGCCGTTGGCGAGCTCGAAGCTTCCGGCCTTCTGGCCGATGGCACCTGTAAATGATCCCTTCTCGTGGCCGAACAACTCGCTTCCCGCAAGCTCGCGGGATAACGTTCCGCAGTCGATGGCCACAAAGGGTTTATGGCTGCGTCTGCTTCGCTTGTGGATTTCCTGGGCTATCACTTCCTTGCCGCTGCCGCTCTCGCCGTAAATGATGATGCTGTAATTCGTGGGCGCCACCAGGTCGATCTGGTTGAGGATGTTTTTGAAATCAGGGCTGTCGCCGAAGATGTAGTTGGATTCGGAGTAACGCTTGGCACCCCCTTGCAGCTTGTCTTCTTTCCCCGAAAGATCCTCATCAGCCGATTCCGTCAACGGGATGGCCGCCACTCCGGATTTTTCCTCGGCCGATTTACTCAATGCTTTGCGGATGGTTAACAGGATTTCATCGGGCAAAAGCGGTTTGGTGACGTAATCCATAGCGCCCAGCTTCATGACCTCGACCGCGGTCTTGATATTGCTGTAGCCCGTGATGATAATGACGGGTACCGAAGGGTTTTTTTCCTTTATTTTCTTCAGGATCGAGCTTCCGCTCATGTCTTCCAGCCGGAAATCGCAAAGGATCAGGTCTGGTTCGACATTCTCAAGGATCTCAAGGGCCGCCTTCCCCGAAGTGGCATCAATTACTTCGAATCCGTGTTTGGAGAGAAATCTTTTTAAAACAAAGCATAGATCCTTATCATCATCAATGATTAGTATCTTTTCCATGGGCCTATCTGTCATCGGTATTAAAGTTGTTTCAAACTGATCTTAGGCCAAAAATGCGCGCATTTGAGCGGCGGGAATGTGCAATTGCTCGCGGTACTTCGTCACGGTTCTTCGCGCAATCTCAAATCCCCTTTTCGCCAGCACCTTGACCAGTTGCTGGTCCGAGTACGGGCATTTCTTGTCTTCGGCCTGTATTACCTCCTCAATTGTCTTTTGAATCACTTTGTTACTCACCACTTCTCCCTTGTGGTTGGCAATACCTTCCGTGAACAACGACTTTAGCAATACATTTCCGAAATGCGTTTGCACATATTTATTGCAGGTAATGCGCGAGACTGTGGAAATATCAACCCCGACCATATCCGCTACATTCTTCAAAATCATGGGCTTCAGTTTGGTGATGTCACCTTCCTGGAAATAATCCTGCTGCAGGCGAACGATTGCCTCCATCACCTTGAGCATCGTCGTCTCCCGCTGGCGAATGGCATTGACGAACCATTCGGCCGCATTCAGTTTACTTTTCAGGTATTGTTTGGAACGATTATCCGTCTGGCTTTTCTCGGTGTCGTACACCATCTTCTTCCAGGAAGAGCTGATGCTCAGCTTGGAGGAGCGCTCGCGGGCAAGCGAGACGTGCATGATGTCGTCCTCCTGGATGAGAATGAAATCGGGAAGGATCGTCTCGGTCTGAGGCGTGACGCTGGCCGCCGTGACAGGCTTCAGCTTCAGGGTGCTCAAAAGGTGAAAGATCTCTTTCAGGTCTTCCTCCTCGATTTTAAGATCGTTTATGATCTTTTCAAAATTGCGGTGCATCAGTTCGTGGTAATAATTCTCGAGTATGCACATGGCCAGCTTCACGTCGGGCGTGACGGGCATCGCGCGGAGCTGCCGGGAGAGACATTCCTTGATGTTACCAGTAGCCACTCCGATAGGCTCCAGCTGCTGAATGACCGCAATCACCCGCTGCACCGTCTCCGGCTCGATCCACCTGCTGAACTTCATCGAGTAATCGTCGGCGAGATTTTCGGCCGTAAATTCCAGGAAACCTTCATCCGTTAAGCTGTCGATGATAAAGTAGCCGACTTCCGTTTCCTCCTCCGAAAGCTTCTGCAGGGCAAGCTGGTTCTTAAGCTCCTGCCTGAAATCCTCCATCTCGATAATGGGTTTCTCAAGCGGCGCCTGCGACTGGAAATGCTGGGCATTCTCCGTCTTGTAATCCGGAATATCGTCGTAACAATACTCCTCCCAGTCTTTATAATCCGATGAATCCTGCGCGCCGACCTCGAACGGCCCGTCGTCGTCCGCTTTTTCTTCTATCAGCGGGTTCTCTTCCAACTCATTCTGTATCCGCTGCTCCAGCTCGATGGTATTCAAATGCAAAAGCTGCAGCATCTGAAGGTGCTGCGGATGAATCTTTAGTTGTTGCTTTTGTGTCAGGTTCTGGTAAAGCATAATTTCATAGGGTCGGTTAATACTCTGTACCCTTTTGCAAGCTTGGCACCACTTTTCAAAAAACCGGATTATTTTTTGCACAAAACTGAAAATCAAACACTTGTGAAACTACGCCGGAATCAAAATCTCTATTTTCAATCGGCGGTGTAGAATCAATTCCCACCTTCAGCCAGATAAATATAAACCATTGTGGACAAATTTCCACACCAAAATCGATGAAACGACTGATTTTATGCAGGAAATCCAAAAGAACGCGTTATAGCGCGGCAGTATCGGCTGTGCTTATTTTTCGGTGTCGCCAGCGATGACCCCCTCAAGCTTGTGGGCTTCGAGTTGACTGGACATCAGATAAAAAGTGGCAAAAGTAATAGCGGTCAGCTCCCGCTTCCACTGGACCATATACAACCAGAGGATCTCCGTTCCGGTCATGGTTCCAGGCAATATGTAATTGTCAAGAGAGCTTTTCACAAGCGATTTTATCAACATCATCCCGTTAGCCACCATAATCTTCTTATCCCTGGGTCATCTTCTTCGGCTCCTACCTTAAAAACACAATGCCGGCTGCTGCAGGGCGCTCAAAGGCAGATGTCTGGGTAGCATTTTCCCCATGGGAATGGGATCGTGAAGAGAAAGCAATTCCATGTTGTTTGTCACCGAACGGATGGCACATATTTAGTCTCCGTTTCTCAGGATCTAAACAAGAAAAATATGTTACGCTGGACATTAACATTTTTAGTGATAGCGCTCATCGCTGCTGTCTTTGGCTTCACGGGGATAGCCGCGGGAGCGGCGTCGATTGCGAAAATTATCTTCTACATATTTCTGGTGTTTTTTGTAATCTCGCTGATTACCGGGGCATTCAGAAGATCTGACTGACAGTCGGAGTGGAACCAAACAAAAAAAGTGCAGTTGAACCTGCACTTTTTTATTTCGCTCCGTTTTGTTTCTCCTCCATCATCGCAATGTCATCGCGCGAAGGAGTGAGCTCCGTTGACTCCTGCTTGATAATGAGAACAGCGGTCTTCTTCGGCACGATACCACCTCCGAAATTCATCGTGTAAATCCTTGTAAACTCCGCGCCGAAATACAGGATGATGGAGGTGTAATATACCCACAGGAGTATGATCACCAGCGATGCCGCCGTGCCGAACGTGACACCGATGTTCGAGTTACCGAGATAAAACCCGATGAGAAATTTTCCGATGAGAAAAAGCACGGCCGTGAAGGTCGCTCCAGCATACGAATCCTTCCAGCGAACTTTCGCGTCGGGCAGGAGCTTGAAGATAATGGCAAAAAGGGTGGTGATAACCACAAACAGGAGGATGTAATTCAGGCCCTGAAAGACCACCACCGTCACCTCGTCGAAATACCGTGCGATCTTGTCGTGCAGCAGGTCCACCAGCGCATGAACAGCAAGTGACACCATGAGCACAAATCCGAAGCTGATGATGAGCGAGAAAGACAGGATGCGGTCAAAGACGAGCTTGACGAGTCCTTTTCTCGGCTTGGTTTTAATCGACCAGATGTAGTTGATCGAATCCTGCATCTCGGTAAAGACTCCAGTGGCCCCGATGAACAAGATAATGAACCCGATGACGGCGCCGCTGCGCGTGAATTGCGATTCCTCGATATTGCCGATGATATCCTGGATCTGCAGGGCGGCGGCACTGCCCACCAAACCGTTTATCTGGGCGTAAATCTTCCCCTCGACGGCATCTTTTCCGAAAAAGATACCGGCCAGGGAAATGATGATCAAAAGAACAGGTCCCAGCGAAAACACGGTGTAGTACGAAAGGGACGCGCTGAACTTCAATCCATGGTCGTTAAAAAATTCAGTAAAAGCCTGGCGAACGATAAGCCAAAACTTACGCATGAAGATCGGTCACCTTTACTTTTTGGATCTCCTCGACATCGACGATGAATTTTGAAACATTTATATCGGCATATGCGCCGTACCCGTCGGCCAGTGTTCCTTTTGTGCCGTCATCGGTTTCGATCACATAAAGGATCATGCTGTCGCCGGGATCCGATTCTCCCTCGAAGCGGTAAAAACTGACGATGCGCACCTGGTCGGGTTTGTATACCTTTCGCTTATCAAAAGTAGTCATACCTTTCGGCGTCACCTTGAAGTCTTCTTTATATCCTTCTTCCTTCATTCTGTTCAGACAGGAGACCAGGTTCTTCATCCAGGGCGCTTCCTGTTTTCCGGGTTTAGCAGCAGCATCCATATATTTTATTATTTAAAAATCGGCGGTTAGAAAAAGTGAAGCCGGTAAGAACCTCTCACCGGCACAGGTTGAACATTTTCCGTTTATGAAACAGCTTCATGCATGTCCCTGTATCGCTTCACCACGTCATGGGAAGTCTGGATAGAAGCCCTCTGATCCATGATGACCTGGCGCACTTCGGCGGGGATCTCGGCGTCTGACTCCAGGGCAAGATTGTAAGCTTTCAGGGCCGCGTCTTCTCCGAACTCACACAGCGCCAATACGGATTTCCTGTCACGGGCGCTGATTCCCGACCGGATGTCCATCCACACGCGATACAACTTTCCTGATTGCGTCGAATCAACGGCAGGAGTGCCTCCCAGATTCCGCACTTCAGCGGCAAGGGCATTGGCGTACTGCACGCTGCTGTTAGCCATATTCGTGAACATCGTTTTCAGATCTATGTCAGTTGGTTTTAACTCCTCCACAGCCTTGTGATAGCCGTCTGTCCGGTCATGGTTGATCCTGATAAGATCATTCAAAACTTCAATCAAATCCTTGTTCGCATCCATATCTGTAAATGTTAAATCCGTTATTAAGATACCCTGTCAGTTAGAAAACTGTGCCAAGGAACAGCCTGACAGCGCTTTTTTGGCGCTTCTTCGAAGCAGCAGTACGAGCAGTTAAAGCCCCATTTTGAGTACATTTTGCCACAGCCGCTGCGATGTCCAGGCTGAAAACGCTGATAAACGGGGGAAAACAACGATGAAATTCATCTGGCATAACTTTTACATCAACAGCCGAACAAAAGGATTGCAAACGAGAAGGATGAAGACGGTGTTGAGAATTTTTGCAATGGCGATCCTGACGGGCTTGTTGATTTCAATGTCCGGCTGCTCAAATGACCGCGACCGGACCGATGCAAAGGATGAAAGCGTATCCGATGACATCAGAAGGGAAAAGGATCAGTTGAGACGCGACTTGCGCGAGCTGCGCGATGATATCGACCGCGAACTCGAAAAGATCGATCGCAAACTCGACCAGGCGGCAAAAGACAGGGACCGGGACACCGGCAAGGATCGCATCGAGCTTGAACGAGCGAACCGCGATCTCACCAATGAACGGTCGCGTGTCGACAAGACGCTGGAAGACATTGAAAACGCCAGCGAAGAAACGTGGGAACAGGTGAAGATAGCCGCCCGGAAGACGTCGCAGGATGTTAAGGCAGCTTTCCGCCAGATGGGAGATAAACTGGAGGCGCTGTTCCAGGAAGAAGATACTAAAGATTAGTTGTTCTATAGTCAGGTTTTAGCTAGTGGGGTTTAAAAGTCGTTACCGGTTTCGGTAGCGGCTTTTTTTTTGCGCCCCGGCCAACCAAAAAACAAAAGGCCGGGAACGACCCGGCCCTTCGGCTTGCTTTCGCAAAGTGCTATTCCATCGGCTCATGGCTGGCGGCCTGGTTGATATTATTTTCAGCCAGTTGGGTCAGCAATTCATCCGTCTCCTTTTCCTCCTCCAGCGTTTCTCCCAGGAGTTCCTTTACGCGGTTCTCTCCCAGCGTTTTCGCCACCGTGGCCAATCCGCCGTACGCCGCGATCTCATAATGTTCAACCTTCTGCGCCGCGATGATCAGTGCGACGTCGCGGGTCGAAGTGCCTTCCTCCGTATCCTCAACGACGCTTTCTGCTTCTCTCACAAGTCCTTCCATCGCTTCGCATTTCTTGCCGCGCGCCTTCTCTCCGAGGATCTCGAAAACCTCCTCGAGCCGGCTGACCTGCTCTTCGGTGACAGCGAGATGATCGGCGAATGCCGTCGCAAGCTCCTCCGAAGAAGCGGCCTTTTGCATTTTCGGCAGCGATTTTACCAGGTGCTTCTCAGCCCAGTATATGTCGCGTAACTGTTCCAGGAACAATTCTCTCAGCATGGAATTGTTTTCTTCCTGCGTGTACGATGGTTCTGTCTTTTTCGAGCCAGTGGTTTTCTTGGTTTCTTTTTCCATAGTTTAGCGATTTAACGTATTCAATTTAATCCGGGAACGATATGCTTGCGGCGCGAAGGGAATTACAAGTCCGGAACCGGATGCTCATTCTGCAGTCAGCGCCTTCTTCCGGCGGGATGGTATCGAGAGGAGGATCCTTGCGCGCTTGAAGGCATAACGGAGAGGGAGCGAAAAAACCGTGTGCCACTAATTTTTCCCGGTGCGGGAATGGTCCACGCATGAGAGGCAGATGAATGTCCGGGATTTTCCTCAGCACTATATTTTTTTGACGCGTTCGTTTCCCGGCCCCACGGCTGCGCGGACAGAAAATACCATAGCCATAGGGTGATGTCTCAAGCGCGGTCGCACGTCGGGCGGTTGTCACCGGCTTCTCGACCCTTTCGGCTTCGGCAAAAAGGAAACATCGAATGTCACCGATTTCTAGTAATTTTAAGCGACCTTACCGGGCGTGAACGGTAAGCCTGAAGTGATCGCATGAAGAATTTTATTGGAATCATACCGGCGCGGTTCGCCTCTACGCGGTTACCCGGAAAACCGCTTGTCGACATAGACGGCAAGAGCATGATCGAGCGGGTGTACGAACAGGCAAAGAAGTCTGCGCTGCTCACGCGGGTGATCGTCGCTACGGACCACCCGGCCATTGTTGAAAAAGTAACGAGTTTCGGAGGCGAGGTTTGTCTGACAGATCCCGGCCATCCCAGCGGAACCGACCGCTGCGCGGAGGTTCTTTCAAAAATGAATTTGCACTGCGATGCCGTGATCAACATCCAGGGCGACGAGCCCTTCATTGATCCCCGCCAGATCGATCTTTTGTGCGGATGCTTCGACGATGCCCGGACAGACCTTGCCACGCTGATAAAGGAGATCACCTCGCCGGAGATTCTATTCAACCCCAACGTTCCGAAGGTGGTGATCGACGCCTGGCAATTCGCCATCTATTTCAGCAGGCACACCGTGCCCTATATTCGCGGTGAGAAGGAAGAGGGTTGGCTGAGCAAGCACACGTTCTATCAGCACATCGGTATTTATGGCTACCGGCCGCAGGTACTTCAAAAAATAACGAAACTTCCACCCTCTTCGCTGGAAAAAGCGGAATCCCTGGAGCAATTGAGGTGGCTGGAGAACGGGCTCAGGATCAAAACGGCAAAGACGCCTTTTGAAACCCTGTCGGTCGATACGCCGGAGGATCTGGAGCGAGCGAGAAAAAAATGAGCGTCGCCATCGCCGCCGGGATCAGTGATTCGAAGCCAGTGATTGCGGCTTTGACAGGCGCAGCTTGTCAACGGCAAACCTCGCCATTTCGCGATATACACCCTCCAAATCATGTGAAATTAGTGACGATCCGAGCACGTGAGCGCCGGCCAGGGGCATGGCCTTCGCTACCTTCATCGAGTCCGGCGTCGCGAGGCCTTCATTCATCCGGAGCATCGCGCTCACCTTCACTTCGGGATCCTGCTCCTGCTCGCTTTTGTAGTAATAAAGCGTAAGTGACGGCTGTGAAATGTTGCGGAAAGTATCGTCCGTCATCGATGACTCGAGAAGCTCCTGCAGCTGGACGGCAGCCTCCAGCCGGTATTTTCCGTTCCAGTATTTCGATTCTTCGCTGCTGGCATTTGTGATCCTGTATTTGCCTCCCATAACCATCCTGGCGATCTGCAACCCCCACGGGTCATTCAACAGGAACGCCGCGGGATTGTTGATGGCGATATTCGGCGACAGGTTGATCACCGCATAAACTCTTTCCGGATATTTTGCAGCCAGCATCAGCGCCAGTGTCGCTCCTGTAGAGGTGCCCATCAGGATCACCCTGTCACCGAGCTTTTCACCGATTGCCAGCGCCTCTTTCGCGCTGTTCCACACCCGATCGGCGGTAAACGACAAAAGAGCCTCGGTTGTGTCAATCCCGTGGTCGGATAGTCTGGACAGAAACAAGTTGCATCCGAAATCTTTTGCAAACCTCCGGTGGACCGGGTCGCCTTCTCTCTGGCTGGCGGAAAAGCCGTGCAGGTAAACGACGGCATATTCCGTTTTGTGCCGGGTGCTGTCATTCCACACGATCCGCGCTTCGTTGTCGGGCTTGAGCCTGTGACGGCGTTCGCCGGCCTGAATGTACTGTTCAAGGGCATCCGCCGACGAGGGCACGACAGGAAGATCGGCGCTAAAACGCGCCGGCGCGGGTCGCGGTCCTAAAAAATATACTGCGAACAATAACAGGAAGGGGAAAGTGATCTTGATCCAGCATCGGCTCATTTGGTAAAGGTACGGGATCTCGGGGGATATATGGATATAGGGATATAGGGATATACGGATATACGGATATATGGATATATGGATATATGGATATATGGATATATGGATCTATGGAAATACGGATATACGGATCTATGGATATATGGAATAAGTATAGGGTATAGGGTATAGAGGTATAAGGGCGTGAGGCGTAAGCAAAGAAAAACTTTGTGTCCCTTAGGGTCTTTGTGTCTTCGTGGCGAAAGTGGTATACGGATATATGGATATCACTGTTGTCCGGGGAAAAAATTAAGGAGAAGCCGGTTAGGCTTCTCCATGCTATCTTTGTTGGTGTCAAATCAAACCAAAGTAGCATGGACAAAGGTACGTTTTTTACCGGACAGCCGATATTCACGCAGTTGTTAA
>DASVOT010000191.1:0-13194 GCA_036383235.1 Chryseosolibacter sp. | reverse complement strand
ATCCGAAGACATCAGCAAGATTGCCTTCCATTCCCTTCAGGAGCGCATGGTGCTTGAATTCAGCAAGGGCTTGCTGCGGGCGGCGCTGAAGAAAGCCACTGAACTCAGTATCAAAAAGGAAGACGAAGGACTGGCCGCACTCATCGGCGTGGTGAATGCGCTGACCGAGAAGGCGGACACCCGAAACTGGCAGACCCTGCCCCACAGCATTTACTATGCGCGCGTTCCGCTAAAGGCCGGACACAACGAGATCAAATTTTCCATCGCCGCCGGTGGCGACGAAGCCGACTACAACTTTTCCTATCAGGCTGCAAAGGGGCAGACACTATTCCATACCTTCTCTTCGTTAGAAACTTCAGAAATGCCTTACAGGGTATATTGAAACGATCGCATCGACGATTGAGCGTTGTTACCCCACGGTCAGGCGCACAAGTCGTGACAATCGCCTGCGCGCTCACCGCGTTTTATTATTCGGGAGAATTACATTAATTTTAAACTTGCGTGTACCGTTGTTAAGGTCAAAAACCTACTGCTCTGAAGCGCTTTCCTTCCATACTTTGCCTGGTCATTGCCCTTTCAGGCGGGCCTTCTTTATACGCCCAGTATGAAAGAGAGCAGGATGCCACCATACCCCTGGATTACTTTTACATCCAGCGCCAGAAGAGCGGGCTGAGAACGCTGTTAAGCAAGCTGTATTTCGGATTCAGTACCGGTTATGGCAGCACTCCCTTCGCTCACAAGCTCGACGGCTTCGGGATCGTTCAGCAGCCGGATAGCCTGCCCCTGATCTTCGATCATGACAATCTTGGCATCCGCTATTCAAACTGGACCAATAATGTGGTGGCTTCGAACCAGAGCCTGGCGCCCGGCGCGTTCACCGTGAATTCCGACACCGCTGATATCGGCTTCCGGAACAAGACCTTCGTGATACCCTTCAAAGCGACGGTGCATGTTGAATTCAAGCGCGTCAGGATTGGAGGCGGGTATTCGATCAGCTACACGCGGATCGGACCTTTTCAACCAACGAGATATGCTTCCGACATTGCCGGTTACAGCATTGACAGGTCAAGCATTTTCATGAAGCATTATTTTGGCATGATCGGCGCCATGGTCTACCGCTACGAAGAATATGCGCTGTCGGTTGACGCCAACATCGGCGGATACAGCCTGGGCAACGGTTTTGCCAAAAACCTGATGAAGAAGAGCGTGTACGTGAACCTGGGGGTTTCGGCCGAACGGGAATTCTCCGAGTATTTTCGTGTTTTCATCAGGCCCTCGTACGAGATAAAATCCTATAAGCTGAGCATTCCAGAGACCACGCAAACGCTGCGTCATAATATCAACGGGTTTTATGTCAATGCAGGGGTGACGTACCGCCTGCCGGAGCTGAGGCGGTGTTTTCTCAAGAGCTGCCACGCCCAGATCAACCATGTCCACGGCAACCGCGAGTACCGCAGCCGCCGTCATCCCTTTTACAAGAAACAAAATCCCCATTACGGGGAGAACTATCCGGAGCTGATCAAGTACAAGGGAAAAAACAAGAAGAAGCTCAGTCCGTACTGACCGTACAGGCTGCCGGGGCCGATCATTGCCTGGGTGTTCAATCCCACTCTTCCGCAGGTCGTAAAAATGCCGCCTTGCCGGCTGGTAAGTTCACTTTTTTAACCCCTGAAATCAGACAAATTCGGCGTGAACGGGCTTTCCGCTTTCTGCTTTTTCCGCTATCTTGCACGGCTGAAAAAAAATGAGATCAGCTGATATAAAAACGCAATAGATGGCAGAAGAAACCGGTGGTTTGCCCCCTGCAAGGCAAAGCATAATTCCTATAAACATTGAAGATGAAATGAGGGGCGCTTACATCGACTATTCGATGTCGGTGATCGTTTCCAGGGCCCTTCCCGATGTGCGTGACGGATTAAAACCCGTCCACCGCAGAGTGCTCTTTGGCATGCAGGAGCTGGGCGTGAACTACAACAAACCCTATAAGAAATCGGCAAGGATTGTCGGGGAAGTCCTGGGTAAGTACCATCCGCACGGCGATGCTTCCGTTTATGACACGATGGTGAGGATGGCGCAGGACTGGTCGCTGCGTTATACGCTGGTTGACGGCCAGGGAAACTTCGGTTCCATCGACGGCGATTTTCCGGCGGCGATGCGCTATACCGAAGCCAGGCTTCGCCGCATCGCGGAGGAACTGCTGGCTGACATCAACAAAGACACCGTAGACTTTCAGCCGAACTTTGATGATTCCCTTACCGAGCCCGCCGTGCTTCCGGCCAAGCTGCCCAACCTGCTGGTCAACGGCTCCTCCGGTATTGCCGTCGGTATGGCCACTAACATGGCTCCTCACAACCTTCGCGAGGTAATCGATGGTATAGACGCTTATATCGACAACCGCGACATCACGATTCCGGAGCTGATGAAATTTATCACCGCTCCGGATTTTCCTACCGGCGGCATTATCTACGGAGTTTCGGGCGTGCAGGAAGCGTACCTGACCGGTCGCGGAAGGATTGTGGTGAGGGCAAAGGCCGAGATCGTCACGAATCCGGGGGGCAAAGACCAGATCATCGTCACTGAAATCCCTTATATGGTGAACAAGGCGATGATGATTGAAAAGACTGCCGCTCTGATCAACGAAAAGAAACTGGAAGGGATATCCGATCTCCGCGACGAGTCCGACCGGGATGGCTACCGCGTCGTGTACGACCTGAAGAAAGACGCCATTCCGAATATTGTCTTAAACAATCTCTACAAATACACCCAGCTTCAGTCCTCTTTTGGGGTGAACAATGTGGCGCTGGTAAAAGGCCGTCCCCAAACACTGAACCTGAAGGACCTCATCCGATACTTCGTTGAGCACCGGCACGAGGTGGTGGTCAGGCGCACGAAGTTCGAGCTTGCGGAGGCGGAGAAGCGGGCGCACATACTGGAGGGGTACCTGATCGCGCTGGATAACCTGGACGAAGTGATATCCCTTATCCGTTCGTCGAGTGATCCGGATGCAGCGCGTGAGGGACTGATGAGCCGGTTCGGCCTTTCGGAAATCCAGGCCAAGGCGATACTCGATATGCGCCTGCAACGGCTGACCGGTCTCGAGCGCGAGAAAATCCAGCAAGAGTACCAGGAGGTAAAGGAGCTGATCGCGCGGCTCAACGAGATCCTTGCGAATGAATCGCTGAGGATGCAGATGATCAAGGACGAGCTTGCCGAGCTCAAAGACCGTTACGGTGACGAGCGGAGAACTCAGGTAGTGCCCAGCGATGACGATTTCACCATGGAGGATATGATCCCGAATGAAGACATGGTCATCACCATATCCAACCAGGGGTATATCAAGCGGACGTCGCTTTCGGAGTATCGCACGCAGGGCAGAGGCGGTGTTGGTTCGAGAGGGGTGTCCACGAAAGAAGACGACTTTACCGAGCACTTGTTCATTGCGCAGGCGCACAACTATTTGCTGATCTTCACCGACCAGGGCAAGGTCTACTGGAAGAAGGCCTATGAAATCCCGGAGGGAAACAAGACTTCCAAAGGGCGGGCGATTCAGAACCTGATCAACATCGAACCCGGTGACAATATCCGGGCGATCATTACGGTGAAGAACATTCAGGACGAGGGATATATCAACCAGAATTTTGTCATCCTCTGCACTGAAAAAGGCATTATCAAGAAGACGTCGCTTGAAGCGTACTCGCGGCCAAGACAGGGAGGTATCAACGCCATCACCATCCACGAAGGCGACCGGTTGATCAATGCTTCCCTGACCAACGGCAATAATCACATTGTCATTGCGAAAAGCGAAGGCAAGGCGGTTCATTTCAACGAGTCGCAGGTACGGCCGATGGGAAGGACCGCAGCGGGCGTACGGGGTGTGACGTTGGATTCAGAAACCGATAAAGTCATCGGCATGGTGTGTATATCGCGTGAAGATGCTAACTTATTAGTGGTTTCGGAGAACGGCTACGGCAAGCGCTCGGAAATTGCCGACTACCGGATCACGAACCGTGGCGGCAAGGGGGTGAAGACCCTGAACATCACTGAAAAAACTGGCAAACTTGTTGCAATCAAGGAGGTGTTTGACGGTGATGAGCTCATGATCATAAACCGGTCGGGCATCACCATCCGGATCGAGGTGAGGGAATTGCGCGTGATGGGAAGGGCAACGCAGGGAGTCCGCCTCATCAAGCTAAACGAGGACGACCGCATTTCCTCCGTGGAAAAGATCCAGAAAATTGAAGGAGAGAATCTTAGTCAATCAACCATATAAACTAAAATTGAAAATTAAAAAATTACTTTTTCTGATGTTGATGTTAATGGCGGTTGCTGTATCTGCTCAGAAGAAACAGAAGCCTAATATAAACAAGGCCTTGAAGTCATTGCAGGAGGGCCAGCTGGCCGAGGCCAAGGAGATGATCGATGCGGCCACAACCTATGAGAAGACCATGGACGACGGAAAGACCTGGTACTATCGGGGGTTGATCTACGCTGCGATCGACACCACCTCCAACCAGGCAGCCAAGAGTCTGGCGGAAGA
Source organism: Chryseosolibacter sp. (assembly GCA_036383235.1). Taxonomy (GTDB): domain Bacteria; phylum Bacteroidota; class Bacteroidia; order Cytophagales; family Cyclobacteriaceae; genus Chryseosolibacter. The sequence continues at coordinate 8,657 of DASVOT010000191.1, read as the reverse complement.
TCCTTTCAAAACCGCCATGGAGTCCTTTGCGAAAGCAGACCAGATGGCCAAAGCGGGCTCGGAATATTTTACGACCGACCCCAACAGCGTCATCCCGGTCACCAAGACACAGCAGATCAATCAGCTGGCGAACTTTTATCTCAACCGCGGCGCGGCGCTTTACCAGTCAGACAGCCTGAGTGACGCGCTGAAGAATTTCAAGAAGACACAGCAGATTTTACCCGACGACACCATTGCTTATTTCTATGCCGGCTTTGTTGCGAATGCCATGGAAGAACATGACGTCGCCATTGAGAACTTCAGGAAGTACATCGAGAAGGGTGGAAAATCCTCAGACGCCTACTCGTTGATGATCAATACCTACAGCGGGCCGAAGGAGGACAAGGAAAAGGCGCTGGAGGTTGCTCGCGAGGCCAAGGAGAAATTCCCGGAAAACTCCGAATTCGCCAAAGTGGAGATCGGCTTGCTGATCGAGCTGAACAAGATCGACGAAGCGAAGAAGGGCCTTGAGCAGGCAGTCATCCGGGAACCCGGCAACAAAACCTATCATTTTTATTTGGGCTACGTGAACAGCAAGCTGGAAAAATGGGAGGAGGCGAAGAAGAATTTCGAGCAGGCTCTCAAGCTCGACCCGTCTTATTTCGACGCGCAATATTACCTGGCGCAGGTTTACCTGATCGACGCCAGCAAGATCCAGGATCAGCTGAAGAGCCTTGGCATCAGCGCCGCCGATAAAAAGAAGGCAGCCGAGCTGGACAAGGTGCTTGTCGAAAAATATAAGGTCGCGCTGCCGCATTGGGAAAAGGCGGAGAAACTGAGCCCGAATGACCTCGATGTGCTGGATCGGCTGAGAACGATCTATTATTATCTCGGCGACGACGCCAACGAAAAAAGGGTAGCCTCGAAACTGAAGACGCTTAACGCAGACCAGTAAGAACCGTGCATTGCCCATCCGAAAAAAAGCCAGCGATCCGCTGGTTTTTTTTGTGATAACGGCCGGCATGCCTTATTTTGACTGTTCTTAACCAACACACATGCCCCAACAAAAAATAAGAACCGCTTTGCTGTCTTACGGAATGTCAGGAGAGGTTTTTCACGGTCCCCTTTTACAATCGCACGGTGGATTCGAGGTGGTGAGCGTCTGGCAAAGAGACCCCAAAAAACCGGCAAAGCACCTGTTTCGCGTCGTCAACGATTTGACGCGGATAGTTGAAGATCCGTCCGTGGAACTCGTCGTTGTTAACACGCCGAATGATAGCCATTTCTCCTATGCTTCCAGCGCGCTGCAGGCGGGCAAGCATGTCATCGTGGAGAAACCGTTTACCGTTACGGTGAGCGAAGCGGATACGCTCATCGACCTGGCCCGGAAACACGGAAGAGTATTGACCGTTTTCCAGAACAGGAGATGGGACGCAGACTTCCTTACGGTGAGGAAGGTGCTGGACGGCAAATTACTGGGCAAGCTCGTGGAGTGTGAGATTCATTACGATCGTTTCAGAAATTATATCGAGGCTAACACGTGGAAAGAGGAAGCCCTGCCTGGCACCGGGATTCTCTACAATCTTGGTTCGCACCTTCTCGATCAGGCGCTCGTGCTGTTCGGGATGCCGCGGTATCTGGATGCGCGCATGGGGATTCAGCGTCCCGGTGGGAGGGTGGATGATTTTTTTGATATCCGCATGGAATACGAGGGCATGTTCGTCATACTGAAATCAAGCTACCTCGTCCGGGAACAGGGCCCGCGGTTTATTCTTCACGGCACCGAAGGTTCGTTCGTCAAATCGGGGATCGATCCTCAGGAGCAGGATCTGAAAGACAAGAAAAAACCGGGTACCGCAGGGTGGGGAGCCGAAGGCCGCGAATCGTGGGGTAAGCTCAACACTACCCTCGAAGGCAATGCTTTCCAGGGTCCTTATGAAAGTGTTCCCGGCAATTACCTCGCGTTTTATGACAACGTGTATGAGGCCCTTCGCAATGGCCAACCGCTCGCCGTGAAGGCGGAAGAAGGCAGAAATGTAATTCAGCTCATACAAGCCTGCCAGGAAAGCAATCGCAGGAAATGCGCCATTAAAATGTAGGGACGGCAGCAATCATAAAACCGGCTACTTTTTAATGCTTTTCTTTTTATATTGACGCCCCAGAAAAATGCCTGATGCCTGTACTCTCTCATTCCTCCTTGAAATTCGTTATTCCAATCATCCATCTCTATAAAAATGACTGAAAAAAAAATCACCCTTCTGTTTCTGCTGACCATCGCGTCAGCCACCCTTTTTGCGCAGGCTAAATGGACCGATCTCTTTAACGGAAAAGACCTTTCAGGCTGGAAGCAGCTCAATGGCCGGGCGAAGTACGAGGTTGTCAACAAGGAGATTGTTGGAACAACTGTCTTCGGCGAACCCAATTCCTTTCTCGTCACCGAGAAGGCGTATGGGGATTTTGTTCTCGAATTCGAGTTCAAGCTGGACGCGGATATGAACTCCGGCGTTCAGTTCAGGAGCGAGAGCCGGGAAGACTACAAAAGTGGCCGGGTTCACGGCTATCAGATGGAAATAGATCCCTCCACGCGTGCCTGGACAGGGGGAGTTTATGACGAGGCGCGCCGCGGGTGGTTGTATCCCCTCGAGTACAATCCCGCGGGGAAAAAAGCGTACAAGCCGCGGGACTGGAACAACGCCAGGCTGGAATGCATCGGTCCGGTGATCAGGGTATGGATCAACGGTATACCTACTGCGAACCTGGTGGACGATGCGACCCCGCGCGGCTTCATTGCCCTTCAGGTCCACGCCATCAACAAGAAAGAAAATGCAGGCGAGCAGGTCCGGTGGCGGAACATCCGGATCCGGACGGAGGGGTTGAAGCCGTCGCCTCCCGATTCGATTTTTGTTGTAAACCGGTTGCCGAACAATCTTTCGGAACAGGAGAAATACAATGGTGTAAGACTGTTGTGGGACGGTAAAACCACGGCCGGATGGAGGGGCGCTTACAAGAACGATTTCCCGGAGAAGGGATGGGAGATCAAAGACGGCATGCTCACGGTACTGGATTCAGACGGGGCGGAGTCAGCGAACGGTGGAGACATCGTCACGGAGAAGACATTCGGAGCCTTCGATCTGCAGTTTGAATTTAAGCTTACGGAAGGAGCCAACAGCGGCGTTAAATATTTTGTCACCGAGAACGAGGCGAACAAGGGGTCTGCCATCGGCCTCGAATACCAGGTGCTTGATGATGCCAGACACCCTGACGCGAAACAAGGGGTCGTGGGGAACCGCACCCTGGCGTCCCTGTACGACCTGATCCCATCCATCAAGATCACGCGCGATCCGCGGCCGATCGGCACCTGGAATTCAGGAAGGATCGTCGTATACCCCGACAACCGGGTCGAGCACTGGCTCAACGGTTACAAGGTAGTGGAGTACCAGCGGGGAACACCGATCTACCAGGCACTTGTCGCCAGAAGCAAGTATGCAAAATGGGAGAATTTCGGAATGGCTGCGGAAGGACGGATACTCCTGCAGGACCACGGAGACAATGTCTCATTCCGCAGCATCAAGATCAGGGAATTGAAATAAACGTAAACCGATAAGCGAAAAAAACGCATTCATCCGGCAACTAAGAGAGAGACAGGTATGGTTGATCCACAGAAACTATTTGATATCACGGGAAAAACGGCGGTGATCACAGGCGGCACGGGGGTGCTGGGCGGCGTGATGGCCATGGGGCTCGCGCTGGCGGGAGCGAACGTCGTGGTCCTCGGCCGTAAGAAAGAAAGCGGTGATGCCATCATCCAAAAGATCGGGGAGAACGGAAAGGACGCGCTGTTTGTGCAGGCGGATGTGCTCGATGCGGCGCAGCTTTCGGATGCAAAGGCGAAGGTGTTGGAGAAATACAAGACGATCGATATCCTGATCAACGCGGCCGGGGGAAATTTGCCCGGAGCGATCGTGATGCCGGAACAGAATTTTTTTGATCTTCAAATCGAGGAGTTCAGAAAAGTGGTCGACCTCAACCTTCTGGGCACGGTGTTGCCGACGAAGATCTTTTGCGATGTGATGGCCAGGCAGAAAAAAGGCGTGATCATCAATATTGCGTCGATGTCGTCATTCAGGCCCATTACGCGCGTGGTAGGCTATTCGGCAGCAAAGGCAGGCATCGATAATTTCACCGGATGGCTTGCCATCGAAATGGCGAAGAAATTCGGGGAGGGTATTCGCGTCAACGCCATCGCTCCGGGCTTCTTTATAACGGAGCAAAACCGCAGACTCCTCACCAACGAAGACGGCAGTTTCACTCCCCGGGGAGAAGCCGCGATCCGCAATACACCCTTTGCGCGTTTTGGGGTGCCGGAGGAACTCATCGGCACGTTGATATGGCTGTGTTCCGACGCCTCGAAGTTTGTGACGGGGATTGATGTTCCGGTCGACGGAGGTTTCAATGTATTTTGCGGCGTATAGGGCAGACGGTCGACAAAATTTGCGCGACCTTGTCAGGCGTCGGGTCGATTCCGGCGTCAATGATTTAAACGAGCGCTGGCCGATACTTGAGCGGGCCTGACACTGGTGAATCATGAAAACAGGATGGAAAAAGAAGTCTTCTATGATTAAAACATCAAAAAACTTTTGTGGAGAGGATTTTCTGCTGGAAAACGAGTATGCGCGGTACCTGTACGAGCATCATGCGGCATCGATGCCCATCATCGACTATCACAATCACCTGTCGCCGCAGGATATAGCCCAGGACCGCAAGTTCCGTGATCTGACAGAGATCTGGCTGGAAGGCGATCATTACAAATGGAGGGCTATGCGCACGAATGGTGTAGCCGAAGAATACTGTACGGGCGGCGCCGATTCCCTTTCCAAGTTCATGAAGTGGGCTCAGACTGTTCCGTTCACCATCCGAAACCCCCTTTATCACTGGACCCACCTGGAGTTGAAAAATTATTTCGGCGTCGACCGGTTGCTGGATACCGCCAGCGCCCGCGAAATTTACGAAGCATGTACCGCCATGTTGCAGGACGACGAATTCAGCGTGCAAAACCTGCTGCGAAAGATGCGGGTGGAAGTCGTTTGCACCACCGATGACCCGTCGGATCCGCTGACCTACCATCGGCAGTTCGCTTCCATGGATGCGGGCTTTAAGATGTATCCGACGTTTCGCCCGGACAAGGTTTATGCCGTCGAGAACAATCAAACATGGCTTCAGTATCTGGAAAAGCTCGGGTCCGCCTGCGGAAGAAGCATAAGCTCATTTGCCGATCTGCTGCAGGCCCTTGAATCGCGAATCGATTTCTTTGACAGCCTTGGATGCCGTGCATCCGATCACGGGCTCGAACACCTGTACTTCGAAGAAGGGGCGGAGAAGAAAGCGGATACGATCTTTGCGAAGTTCCGCTCGGGAAAAAACGAAGACGTGCAGGAGCAACATGCCTTTAAATGTGCGGTGCTCTCGGCGCTGGGCAGAATGTACCACGCGAAAGGCTGGGTTCAGCAGTTTCACCTGGGCGCCTTGCGCAACAACAGCTCGCGCAAGCTCAGAGAACTCGGGCCGGATACCGGCTTTGATTCGATCGGCGATTTTCCGCAGGCGAAAAAGATGTCGCAGTTCTTCAATTATCTCGATGATAGCAACCAGCTTCCGAAAACGATCCTGTACAATCTCAACCCATCGGATAATGCCCTCTTTGCCACGATGACCGGTAATTTCAACGACGGATCTTTCCCCGGGAAAATGCAGTATGGCTCGGGTTGGTGGTTCCTCGATCAAAAGAATGGGATGGAAAATCAACTCGACGCATTATCAAACATGGGTCTCCTGTCGCGTTTTGTGGGCATGGTGACCGACTCCAGGAGCTTTCTGTCTTTTCCCCGGCACGAGTATTTCAGGAGAATCCTCTGCAATATTCTTGGCAAAGACATTGAAAGAGGCGAACTGCCGGATGAGCTCAACCTCGTTGGGAGCACGGTAGAGGCTATCTGCTATGGAAATGCCAAGGCCTATTTTAATTTCAAGTAAGCAGGGCACCCGTCGGAGGATTTCATTTAAAATCGGCCGAAGCAAACTAATCGCACTTTTTTTGGGTTTTCCGTATAACTTATATCTTGTCTTTCAGGATTCTACGTTTTTTTTAACCATTTTTGTAATCGGGCGAAGAATTGCCTGATCTTTTATTAACAACAACATCCATTTTGACCTTTAGTGATTTTAAATTTGATCCCAGGCTTCTTGAAGGCCTGGATTCAATGGGGTATGAAAAACCCACCCCCGTCCAGGAAATGGCGATTCCCGTCATCCTCGAAAACCATGATCTCATTGCCTGCGCACAAACCGGAACCGGCAAAACCGCGGCGTATATCTTACCCCTGCTCAACAAGATCGTCAGCGGCGATTCGCGGCATCTGAACACGCTGGTGATTGCACCGACCCGCGAGCTGGCGCTACAGATAGACCAACAGGTGGAAGGGTTCGCCTATTTTCTGGGTGTGAGTTCCCTGCCTGTCTACGGCGGGAGCGATGGCGCAACCTGGGATCAGCAGCGAAAGGCAATGGAATCAGGCGCCGATATTATTATCGCGACGCCCGGCCGCTTGATCGCTCTTCTGGCCGCCGGCCGTATCGATTTCAGCAACCTCAAACACCTGGTGCTCGACGAGGCTGACCGGATGCTCGACATGGGTTTTTACGACGACATTGTCCGAATCATCAAACAGCTTCCCGAAGACCGGCAAACGCTCTTGTTTTCTGCGACCATGCCTCCGAAAATCCGATCGCTTGCAAAAGCTATATTGAACTCTCCGCAAGAGATCAACATCGCTATTTCCAAACCCGCTTCCGGGATTTTGCAGCAGGCTTACCTGGTTCACGATCATCAGAAAATGGCGCTGCTGAAGAGTCTGCTGAGAAACAATGACTACAAGAGCGCCATTATTTTTTCGAACTCCAAGGAGAATGTAAAGAGGCTGGGAAGCGAGTTGATCCGTCAGGGCTTGCAGGCGAAAGCGTTTCATTCGGATCTGGAGCAGTCCGAACGCGAGCTCATCATGAACCAATTCAAGAGCAAGAAGCTGCAGATGCTCATAGGGACAGACATCCTATCAAGGGGTATTGATGTAGAAGGCATAGAGCTTATCGTCAATTATGATACGCCACACGACGCTGAGGATTACGTTCACCGGATCGGACGGACCGCCAGGGCGGAAAAGACCGGCACGGCTATAACGTTCGTGAACGAGAAGGATCACTGGAAATTCCAGAAGGTTGAGAAACTGATCGGCAGCGAGATTGTGAAGCTTCCGTTGCCTGCCGGGCTGGGCGACGCGCCGGTATTTCAATCGAGATCCTCGGGCCACGGCAAAATAGCAGGGGGCGAACGCAACGGCCGCATGAAGCGTCAATGGCATTCCAAAAGCCGCAAGCCCCGACAATAGAAACGGTGAGCGTGGTGTAGAAACCGCGACCTCCTCCTTTGACTTTACGCGTGTGCCGCGTGTCCTTCCATTACTCTTTTGTGGTTTTCGGCCGCTTTTTTCTTTTTGTCGTCCGCAAGCTTCAGCACGTACATCACGACGGCTACCAGCAGATAAAAGGCCGCGACGATGGCAAAGCCGGCGATCTGGCTGTGCATTCCCTGGTTGATCCAGTTGGCCACGGCGATGCTGATGAAGAACAGGAATAACAATGCTGCCAACCCGGCTGCTGCAAGTTTCAGCACAACCGCCACGTAAGCCTGTATATCCTCTTTTACATGCTCTTTCAGCGCTTTCGCTTCGCGTTCTGCATATCTGAAAGGTGCAACAAGCACCCCGGCAGCTTTATAAAAGAATTCTGACATGGAATTGAAGGTTAAATGGTATAGCGACTTTCGGTAACGACGGTGGTTTCAACCGGTTCGAACTGCGATTCGAGGCGGTTTACTTCCTCTGCCATCTTTCTCTTTTGCAGCGCCTGATCGATCAACCGGTCGGCCTCGTCTCTGATTTTCCTACGCGTGATTTTGCCTGCTTCCGGGGCGATGAGGATGCCCAGCACCGTGCCCATTCCGATACCCAGTAAAAAGATCAAACTTGTCTTCATGCTACACGTGTTTGTTTCCTAAAATCTATTCAATTCCGTACCTGCGCGCGGCCACTATTCTTTTGCGGGTGAAGGAGGAAATTAATACCCAGAAATGAATTCGATGTAGATTAGAAAGGATAGCCGATCGCGATGTTCAGGATTAAATTGTCGCTTCGCCAGGAGGGACTGGCGAGGTCGATCTTATCCAGCACCCATCGCTCACCAGGCGGCAGGTACGGTTTGCGCAACGGAAAGGCCAGATCAAATCGCAGCAGGAAGAAATTGAAGTCAAAGCGAAGGCCTGCCCCTGTTCCTACAGCGAGTTCGGAAAGGAACAGGTCTTTTCTGAATGTTCCGCCGGGGCGCATCGGATCGTCCCTCATGAGCCAGATGTTCCCAGCGTCCACAAAAACGGCTCCTTTCAGAAACCTGACGATGTCAAACCTCAGCTCCGCGTTGCCTTCAAGTTTGATGTCGCCTCTCTGGTCGATAAAGTAACGGGTGTTTTGCGTCTGCTCCGGGTTCGCCGGCGACGGTACCGTTTCGTTCACATTGTAGGTGCCGGGTCCGATGGTTCGGGCGGGGAATGCGCGAACACTGTTTGATCC
>DASVOT010000190.1:0-1971 GCA_036383235.1 Chryseosolibacter sp. | reverse complement strand
GCTCGATCGTTTTTTTGAACGCGTCCAGGGCCTTCGTATACTGCTGAAGGTTCATGTACGTGTTGCCCATGTTGAAGCATGCGGAAGCGAACGTTTCATCAATGGTGATGGCGTAGTCGTATGCCTTCAGGGCTTCTTCATACTTCTCCAGCTTGTTATACACGATGCCGAGGTTGTACCACGCCGGGGCGGAGTACGGGTCCTCATCGATGAATTTCTGATAGTACGAGACGCTGCTCTCCAGTTGGCCGGTAATGTCAAGGCAGTATGCAAGCTCGTACAGCGCACCATCGTGATTGAGATTTACTTCGATAGCATTCTTGTATGCTTCAATGGCGCCCGTGTACTCCTCGATGCTTTGCATGGCCAGGCCCATGTTGTAATACACTTCGTCTTTGTCGTCCGCGAAAGTCAGCGCCTGCCTGTAATTCTCGATCGCATCTTGAAAGTTCCCCTGCAGCGAGTGGATCGATCCTTTGGTGAGAAAAATATCCGCATCGTTGGGCTGGAAGGCGTGCGCCTGGTCCAGCAGCTCAAGCGCCTGGTCATATTCCTCGAGGTTTGAGAGAACCTGGGCTTTGATCGTGATCAGCTCGATTGAAAAAGGATATTGCTGTATGGCCTGATTGACCGCCTGCAACGCCTTGTTGTGTTTGCCTCGCAGCATGTAGAAGTCAATGATCTCCTCGTAGGCGTCAAGGTCAAAAAATTCGGTTTTTCTTTTGCGGAGGTGATCCTCAAATCTCTTAATCAGCTCGTTTTCCTCTTCTCTTTTGCGGTATTCTCTCGGCATCGACCAAAGGTTTTTCTAAAATAACTAATTTATACGGAATGCAAGTTGTTTATCCCCTTTTTCAGGCAAACTTTTGCCTGAAATATTGGCAACACCAGTCTAACGTATTCTCCATCGAATGAAATTCGAGCTGAAGTGTTTTTTTTATCTTATTATTTTCGTAAAGGAAGTGCGTTCCTGCCAAACGGGCGGTTTCCGGCGTAATAAGAGGCTCTGACCGGTTGATCCACGCTCTGACCGTTTCAACACCCGACACAATCTTAAGCAAATTTTTATTCAGTTTGACGCCCGGCGGCCTCCTGCCGAATCGGACCGCCACAGCGTCAAAAAACTCTTTGTATGAAACCGCACCGGCATTTACAATAAACCGCTCATTTTCCGTGCCGGAATGCAAAAGTTTCCAGGCGGCAGTAGCGACATCGCGCACATCCACCCAGTTGAGCGAACCTTCTGCGTAAAAGAGTTGTTGCCGCCACACGTACGCGAACAGCCGCGCGCTGCTTCTGCCTTCGTCGGCAGGGGCGAGGATCACGGAGGGATTCAGCACCACGGTGTGCAATCCTTCCTCCTGCGCGCGGAACACCTCGAGCTCGGCGAGATATTTTGAGATGGCATACGACGTGTTGAGCGAATTTTCCTCCCACTTGTTGCGCTCGTCGATATGCGTTTGGCCTTTTGTCCTTCCCAACGCCGCCACCGAACTGATATGCACAAATCTTTTTATGCCGTGCGCCAGGCAGGCGTTCACAAGGTGGCGGGTGCCTTCCGTGTTAACCTTTGAGAGCAGGGAACTCCTGCGTGGATCGAACGACACCAGACCGGCCGCATGAATCACGGACGTGACGTCTTTCAGTGCCTCGTCCATCGTGACCGGGTTCTGGAGATCAAGCTCCCTCCATTGAATCTTGTCTTCCACATCCCTCAAAAGCGAAGTGTCGGCCGACCCGCGCCTGAAGGCAATAAATCTTTCATTTTCTGCGATGAGTTTCCTGACGATGAAACTTCCCAATAATCCGTTTGCACCCGTTACTCCGATCATGCCAGTGAGTTGTTGAGCAACGGTAAAGTTAGTGCTTTCCTGAAGTATTTTAAGTTTCTCGCTTTTTCGATCAGGTGCACATGCTGCAAGTGATGGCAATCGCTGCCGAGCCAGTGGATCATTTCGTGGTCGATGAGCT
>DASVOT010000189.1:0-7077 GCA_036383235.1 Chryseosolibacter sp. | reverse complement strand
CGCGTCGCACGTCTTCATAGCTATCCCCGTATCCATAGTCGGGGCCATCATTGATGGTCGACAATCCAAGGAAGTGCTCAGGCAGACTGTTGTTGGTGATTTGAACATCTGTCTGAACGTCGCCCCACGCTTCGCCAGGGTTCCGGCCTTCCGCGAGCATGAGGTGAAACCTGTTTACATACACAATGAAATCTCCAGGCTTTTTGAAGAAGGCGGCTTCCGTCGTCTCGTCCAACGGGTTCCTGTCAAGAAAGTCATCCTGGCATGAACAGAGAGCCAGGGTCAAGCCTGCCAGTGCGATAATTGACTTTATTTTATTCATGGTTCTAATGTCTTAAGTCGTTAAAAAGTGATGTTTAGCCCAAGTGAATACATTTGGGTGATCGGGTAGGCCCTCATGAATGTGCGTGAGGCAATCATGTTTTCCGGCTCAAATACCTTGTCCATCGACTGGAATGTCAGCAGATTCTCACCCGAAAAATATACGCGGAGATAATTGATGAATGTTCTATCCACAATGGATTTCGGAAGCGTATAGCCGACCTGCAGGTTCTTCAGTCGCAGGTAACGCGCATTGTCAATGAACCGGGTTTGCGTTTGGAAGTTCTTGTTCCGCTGGCTAGAGAAGTAGGGCTTCGGCTGGAAGGCGTCTGTGTTGGGTCCGAGAAAGTTCGTCTCGTTGGCAGGTCTCCAGTAATCGAGATGCCTGGAGCCTTCGAGCAGTATCGCGGAATTCGGACTGCTCAGGTGTCCCCAATAAAACTCTGAACCGCTGTCAGGAATAAACGGACGGCTGCCGATCCCCTGCCAGAACATGTTGAAGTCGAAGTTTTTCCATTTCAGTCCCCCTGAAAATCCGATTTGGTACCGGGGTGTTGTGTTTACAATCACAGAGAGGTCGCCGTGGTCGTCCAGGGTCCTCGACCCCGGATCAACCTTTCCATCGCCGTTAAGGTCCACGTATTTCATGTCACCGGGTCCCCAGGTTGCATAGTAATAGCTCTGGTCGGGCATATCTTCACCTACTTCCTGGATCAGCCGATCTGAGGTGAGACCCCATACGTCGCCATGCTTTTTGCCTGGATACCAGTCATTGATGTAACCGGTTTCGTTAGTGTACTCCAGGATCTCCGTCTGGTAATCTCCCAGCATAAACTTGCCATTATAGGCAAACGCTCCCGCCTGGTCTTTCCAAGACAAGGTTAACTCATACCCTTTGGTCGCAAGCTTGGCATTGTTTGTGGGCGGAGCCTCGGCACCCAGGACCGCCGGAAGCTCGACGGAAGGGCCCATCATATTGTCAGTTGTCCGGTAATACCAGTCGAACTCTGTTGTCAGCCGGTTATTCAGGAATCCGGCATCAAGACCAATATTCGTCGTCCTGACTGTTTCCCAGGTCAGTTTCTCGGATCGGATCTGTGGCATGTCGGCGTAGTTCGGCCGCTCGCCGTCAATGATATGGTCCATTAACGACTCCACGGGAATGCGCTCCAGGTACAGGTAATTACGAGCGTTTGGATCATAGACTTCTTCAAACGACTGGCCATGCTGGATGATCTGATCGGCGATGATGTTCTGATTTCCCAGGGTACCATAAGAAGCTCTCAGCTTCAGGCTCTGCACATAGGGCTGAACCGCATCCCAGAACGGTTCGCTTGAAAGGTTGTACCCCACGGAAGCGGAAGGGAAGAATCCCCAGCGCTGACCATCTTCATACCTCGAGGTGCCGTCATAGCGCGCATTGAGCTCGAGGAGATATTTTTCATTGAAGTTATAGTTGATGCGCCCGAAATATCCCTGAAGCGCCCAGTGATTGATCGCATCGTCAACGGTTCTGTTTCCGAGCGCTGTAGAAATCGACGGTACGTCCAGGCTGGTAAGATCAAAACCCTCGCCCGTCATCCAACGGTTAAAGTCGTAATGCTGCTCATACCCGGCCATCGCTGAAAAGAAGTGTTTGCCGATTTCCTTCTCGTACCGCGTGGTGCCGGTGAAGACTGCATAGTGGCCTGTCCGCACCTGCTCATAGATACTTGTCTGGGGAAAACCAATATTTCCGATCAAACCTGTTGCGATGGTAACATCCACCGGGTACTTCATGTTGGTAGTGCTTCCCGAGCGGTTCGTGTAGCTGAACCTCAGATTTGTTTTCCATCCTTTTACAGGCTCCAGTTCCGTCTGGGTCGAGAACATCATGTTGTTATCTTCCGTCTCTATTCTTCCGCCCTTCATCATACCCACCATGAGCGGATTGTTGATGGTGCCGTCAAGGTTGTACATCGGCATGGTTGGCCACAGGATGTTAACGTGCATCCAGTATCCGCTCCTGTCGCCCCAGACCCCTCCATTGGGCCGGTCTGTTTTGACTTGCGCGGCTCGTGCACTGAAGTCGAGTTTCAGCCAGTCATTGGCGCGTGTAGACACATTGGCGAGAAAATTATAGCGATCGTATTGGTCATTACCCCATTTGAATATTCCAGGCTGGTCGAGGAGGCCCACGGTGGCATAATATTGTGTGTTCTTCGTACCGCCCTCTACATTGATGTTATGTTTTTGCTGCACGCTGTAATCGACGAAATATTCCTGCGCCCAGTCAACGTTGGCATTTCCCATCCACCTGCCTTGCCAGATGCTGTTCGGCGGTTGATCGGGATTATAGGGATAAGGGTATGTTCCATCGATATATCCTTTTATCCGGTCAACCTGTTCCGGACCGAATGTCGGGCTTAATCCTGCATTGGCCCTTGCCTGGTTGAATACCGTTGCGTAGGTATAGGAGTCCATCATGTCAGGTACATATATTGGCCGGTTGATCGAGGTGATGTTGCCGTAAGAAACCCTCAGGGGTCGGTCATCCCCTTTTTTAGTTTGTATCAGGATAACGCCCGTTGCGGCGCGTGACCCGTAAATGGCTGAGGAAGCGGCATCCTTTAAGACGGAGATACTTTCGATAGACGAAGGATCCACCAAATTGATATCCATCTCAACGCCGTCAACCAACACCAGCGGTGCGGAGCTGCCGGAGATAGAACCAACGCCCCTTATCTGGAAGGACTGTGAAACTCCAGGCTCATTGCCGCGCTGAGTCATGCTGATCAGCATGCTCGGCGCCTGTCCCTGGAGGAGTTGACCTACTTGTGCTGCGGGCCTGTTGGAAAGATCTTCGCCCGACACAACATCGATCGCGCCGGTAAGGTTGATCTTTTTCTGCTCCCCATAGCCGACCACCACAACTTCTTCCAGGCTCTTCACATCTTCCTGAAGGACGACATCGACGACCGACCTCCCGCCAACGGCGATCTCCTGGCTAACGAACCCGATAAATGAAAACACCAGCACGGCGTTGTCGTCCTCGACAACAATCGAAAACTTTCCATCGGCGTCGGTGTTGGTACCATTCGAAGTGCCCTTCTCGATTACGCTGGCGCCCGGAAGCGGTTGTGATTGCCCATCCAGCACGGTACCCGTGATGGTCTGAAGTGCATTTTGCACCAGGGATGCCTGGAGTATGATCTCAGAACCGGAAACACCAGATGAAGGCTTGTACAATGAAATCCGGTCGGCAATCAACTTGTAACGGATGTTGAGCGGACCCAATAGGGCATCGAGAACTTCCGCAAGCGTCTGACCCGACGCGTTTACTGAAACCTTCTGGTCCACCTCAATGACGGATGGACTATAGGTGAATTTTACACCTGCCAGCCTCTCGATTCTTGAGAGAGTTTTTTTAAGCGAGGCGTCTTCAAGCGAAATGGATATTTCTTTATCCATAATACCCTGGCCGCTCAGATCATGCGCATAAGCCATAGAAGCGAGGAGAAGAGCCAGGAACGTCTGTACACTCAGAATTCTCATAATGCGTAATGCTCCTCCACAGCATTGATGCCGTAGTGTTTTTTTCATAGATTTGATGGTTTTGTTTGATGGAACTGAATTGAACAAAACTTCCATTGTCCTCCGGACGACGGAACCTTACAACCGGGGGTATGTCAGTACCTCCGGTTTTTTTGTAGTCTTATGTCATAGGCTTTAGCGTTTTCGTTCCTAAACTCCGGCGAACACCCATCAATCGCAGCCCTTTCCGCTGATCAGTATCCGCGTCCCTTTCACTTCATAAGTCGAACCAATTGAATTGGTGATGACGTCCAGCATGTCATAAAGGCTCATCCTTGACACATCGCCCGTAAACGTGCAGCGACCGATCCTGTCATCCTCCGTCACCACCTCGATACCGAAGCGCAACTGAATGTCTTCCAATACAACCCTGAGGGGAGTGTTTTCAAAAACAAAGGAAAGTGCCTCCTCATCAATCGATTTTACCGGCACAGGTTCTTCTACAAGTCCGGTTACCCAATGGTCTCCCTCCGTATAATATTCGACTTTCTGATTCGGCGACAGCACCACTCCATTCATCGTTGAGTTCTTCTGCGCCGACGCCTCTTCTTCCGCTGTTAAATGATCCGGCCTTATATGAAATACCGAAACCTTTCCGGTGATCACCTGTACTTCGACCTTCCGGCCATTCTCGGGTGCGTCCACAAAGAAGCTCGTTCCCAATACGCGCGTCACAATCGTTTGGCTGTACACATAAAAAGGCCGCGCAGGATCTTTCACCACATTGAAAAAGGCTTTACCCGTCAGGTAAATCTCACGCTTCTCCGGCGAAAGGTGTTTGTCGAAGTGAATTCTGGACGAAGGCTCCAGGCGTACCGTGCTTCCGTCGGGGAGCGTATACAGCCTGCCGGAATCCGAATCATTTTCCAGGATCACAGTGTCGGATGACGCCGCGATTTCTGTCGCACCCTTCTCTCCTACCGGATTGAAACCGGAAAAAAGCCAAAGTCCGGCGACCACCAGCACAACGACAGCGGCTGCAGCTTTCACAAGCACAGGCGTGAGCAGGTAGCGCCGCCTGGGGGCGGGCAATCGCTCCTCCGCTAATGATCGACGGATATTCGATAACATCCTCTCCCGCGTGGCCGACTTCTCGTGCTCGTCCAACTCCAGCGCATTATCTGCGATTTCCTCGTACCACCGGTTGATCTTTTCTTTCTCCTCCTCCGTGCATTCCCCATTGACGTATCTTACCAGTAAGTCATGAAAGTTCTTGTCCATAGGTTTTGCTTCTGCGTGACGGGTTTGCAGGATACCGCCCCGTACAATAGAAGACGGACAGGCCTGAGAAAATTCTCAACTCAAAAAAAAATTAATTTCAGTGAAACAGGAAAAGCAGGACCAGGGTGAATTCCTGGAGATAGGAACGAATGAATTTCGCCGACCTGTTCAGGTGATAGTGGACAGTTTTGTGTGACAAATTAAGATGCTGGGCAATCTTTTCCACAGGCCAGTGATCCATCCTGTGAAGTCTGAAGACCTTCTCGGACTTACCCGACAACGCCTGCAGGCCTTTCTCAATCATCTCTTCAAGGTTGTTAAGTTCCACCATTTCCTCGGTGGTATTTCCTTCGAGGGACTGGAAGATTTTCCGGTGCTCAAGATATCGGTTCGCCACCATTTCCTTGTTCAGGAAATCGATCGTAGCATTTCGAACCGAAGAGAATAAATAATTCTCCAACTGGCCAATCGCCAATGCTCCGCGCTTTTCCCAGAGCTTTAGGAAAAGATTCTGAACAATTTCTTCGGAAGCCGCCTTGTTTTTTGTCCTGCGATACGAGGAAAGAAAGAGCTTGTACCAATACCGGTCATACGTTTCGACAAAGGCCTGCTCATCTGCTTGCAGAAAGCGATGCAACAAGGTCTTATCGTCGCCAGAGGGTACTGACATAAGAGGTTCCAGGAATAGGTACTGTACAATGATAAAATATTTGACGGCATTTAGCAATGGCCGGTAAGAAATTATGGATGAAATGACATTTTGCGCTGGCGGATCAAGCACTCTACCTGTAATGCCATTAAATTATTTACGCGAATAAAGAGAACGTCCTCTACAAAAACTTTCCGATCGGGTCTGCCTCACCTCAATGACAGGCGCGACCTGCTCATCCGCCTGGCTTACCGCCTCGGACAAATCAATTATCACCGACGACTATTACGAACGACATCAGCATCGCAATGATACAGGCACCTACGACTTTCCGGGCGCGCCATCAGAGCGAAAGGAAATCCTATCGTAGACCCAGTTCGTAGTTCCGTTGGGCGAACCCTCAAAACTCAATGATGAAACCTATGGTAGGCAGAATGGTGCCGTCGGTATCTTTCAAGATTGTTGGTAGTGCATTCGATCCGTCTGGCTGTACGGGTTGTCCGTCAGTCGTCACGAAGTCGGTGTTGTCTGCATTTCGCTCGAACGTGTACCTCAGCGCTCCTGTCGGCCGCGCATTCGTCAGGTTCTGAATATCCAGGAACAAATCGAACGTTGTCTTCCTGAAATTCCATTTCTTGTCGATCCTCAGATCAAATTGTTTGAAGGGGCCGAGTCGCTGTGAATTGACCGCCGTGTAGTCGGGAATTCCTTCGCCGGTACTCAGATAATTTCTTCTGGAGGCCTCCAGGTCAAACGGCGTATAAGGCGATCCTCCTGCATAACGGAATTTAAGGCCGAGTTCCCAATTGCGTTTCAGCTTGCGGCCGAAAATCGCCGAAACGAGATTCCGATTGTCCCATGCCGACGGTCGATACACGTGATCAAGTCCTGTAAATTCGCTTTTGAAGATGGTGTAAGAGACTGTAAAGTAGGAATTGCGGGTTAGCTTTTGCTGGGCGAAAATTTCAAGACCAACGGCGCGGCCTTTGCCGGTGCTCCGGATGGGCTCGGAGCCGATCTGACCGAACTCGATACCCGAATTCGCCAGCGAAATTCCGGTGCGTACCGAGACTGGATAATGATCGTATCGTTTGTAAAACCCCTCGAGCGTAAAACGCAAACTGGGGGAAGGTAAGAATTCCAGCCCGCCAACATAATGGTCCGACCGGATGTACCCGGCATTCTCGTTGATCCATTCATTCCCATCCCTGAAACCTAGCGTCGGATAAACGGGAAGCTTGAAGTAGCGGCCGAACGATGCGTTGATGTTCCATTTTTCCGTCAGCGAGTACGACAATCCAATCCGGGGGGAG
>DASVOT010000188.1:0-4699 GCA_036383235.1 Chryseosolibacter sp. | reverse complement strand
AATGGTATCCGAAGATGGCCGAGTATGATCACATGGGCTGGCATCCCGACCCGTACGTCGCCCGCGAGTTCTATGGCGTATGGGGTGACTTTGATGTCAGCATCACCCTTGATCCAACCTTTACGGTCGCAGGCACCGGCGTGCTTCAGGATCCCGAGAAGATCGGGCATGGTTACGCCAGAGACCCGAAACCGTCGGCGGGAGACCTTACCTGGCATTTTATCGCCAAGAATGTTCACGACTTTGCATGGGCCGCCGATCCTGAATACAAACATGAAATTGCCCAGGTACCGGGAGGCCCTCAACTCCATTTCTTTTACCAGCCCGGTGAGAAAACTACTGAGAACTGGACGCGCCTGAAGGAATTTACAGTCAGGCATTTTCAGTTCATGAATCAAACCTTTGGAAAATATCCTTATGAAGTTTACTCGGTCATACAGGGCGGCGACGGCGGAATGGAATATCCGATGTGCACGCTGATCACCGGCGAAAGGTCGACAGGAAGCCTGCTGGGAGTGACAGCGCACGAGGCCGCACACAGCTGGTTCCAGGGAGTTCTTGCCAACAACGAGTCTCTTTACCCCTGGATGGACGAGGGTTTCACCGACTTCGCATCCAACGAATCGCTGGCTGCGATCTTCAACGAAAAGGATCCGCATAAAGGAAGCTACGACGCCTACTTTTCGCTGGTAAAAAGCGGACTCCAGGAACCGGCCAGCCAGCACTCCGATCACTACTCTACTAACCGCGCATATTCCATCGCTGCCTACAGCATGGGCACGGTCTTCTTGCATCAGCTGAAATACATCATTGGCGAAAAAAACTTTTACAGGGGCATGCGCCGGTATTTCGACACCTGGAAGTTCAGGCACCCGGAGCCATCCGACTTTATCCGCATCATGGAACGGGTGTCAGGGTTACAGCTCAAATGGTATCTCAATTACTTTATCAGCACCACGAAAACGATCGACTACGGTATCGGCGCTGTCATCGGGAACCAGGGCAGCACGTATGTAAACCTGGTCCGGCAAGGGGAGTTTCCCATGCCGGTGGATTTGCTGGTTTCCTATAAGGACGGGACAAAGGAACTATTCTATATCCCCCTCAGCGAGACGCTCGGCAACAAGCCGGTCGAAGATGAGCACATTCTGCGCAATGACCTCGTGGCATGGCCCTGGGTCAACCCGAGCTACACGGCGAGGATTAACCGGAAGCCGGAAGAGATTGCCAGCATTGAGATCGATCCCAGTGAAAGAATGGCCGATGTTAGCCGCAAGAACAACAAGGTGGAACTCACGGATGCCTTTAAAGCCTACGAGGATCCCACGAAGTGAGAGAAACCGGCAGGCTCGCATGGGGTTTGCCATTGTGCCCCGGGTGTAAATTTTTAATTTAAAAACGAGAATTGTTAATTTTAACGGTGACCGTATTCTGCCTGCTGGTAGCGATCACGATGTTTTCAGCTTTCTGCTTTATCTATGACTCCGGAAAAGGCCAAAAAAGAGATCCAGGAATTATCTGAAAAAATAGAATATCACAATCGTCTTTATTATCAGGAAAACCGAACGGAGATCAGTGATTATGAGTTCGACCAGATGCTGGAAAAGCTCATTGCCCTTGAAACGCAGTTTCCGAAATTCAAGGATCCCAATTCCCCAACGCAACGCGTCGGTGGTGCAGTCACGAAAGAATTTGCCACCGTATACCACCGCTTCCCGATGTTGTCGCTGGGAAACACCTACAGCCAGTCTGAGCTGGAGGAATTTGACAAGCGGGTAAGCAGGGGCCTTGACGGCGACCCCTATGAGTATTTTTGCGAATTGAAATTCGATGGTGTCTCCATCAGCCTCCTTTATGAGAACGGCAGGCTGGCAAAGGGTGTGACGCGCGGTGATGGCGTGCGGGGCGATGATGTTACCAGTAATGTCAAAACCATTCGCAGCATTCCGCTCGTGCTCAGGGGATCACACATTCCCGATTCCTTCGAGGTGCGCGGCGAGGTGTTTATGCCAAAAGAAGTGTTCCTGAAATTAAACAAGGAACGCGAGGATATCGGCGAGGAGCGCTACGCCAATGCGCGCAACACCGCAGCCGGGACTGTAAAAATGCAGGATTCCAGCGAGGTGGCAAAACGAAAACTTGATTGCTATGTCTACAGCCTGCTTGGCGCCTCGGGCATCAAAACGCATGAGGAATCGATCAGGAAACTCGAGTCTTGGGGGTTTCATGTTTCGCCCACCTACCGGAAGTGCCGCTCGATCACCGGCGTACTGGACTACATCAAGGAATGGGAATTGAAGCGTCTCGAACTGCCACTCGAGACGGATGGAGTGGTGATCAAGGTCAATAACCTGGAACAACAGCAACACCTGGGATTCACTGCAAAAAGCCCCCGGTGGGCCATTGCCTATAAATATCAGTCGCAAAGCGTCAGCACGAAGCTGAATGGAGTCACTTACCAGGTCGGCCGGACCGGCGCAGTGACTCCGGTGGCCATGCTGGAACCCGTGTTCCTGGCCGGCACAACAGTCAAACGGGCTTCGCTTCATAACGCGAATGAAATCGCACGCCTCGACCTCAGGATCGGCGATTACGTCTTTGTGGAAAAAGGCGGAGAAATTATTCCCAAGGTAACGGGTGTCGACAAAACCAAGCGAAAGTCGCACGCTGAACCCATCCGCTATGTCGACCGTTGCCCGGAATGCAATACGAAACTGTACCGCGTAGAGGGCGAAGCTGCCTTCTACTGTCCGAATGCAAATGGGTGCCCCCCGCAGATAAAGGGAAGGATTGAGCACTTCATCCAGCGTACCGCCATGGACATTAATTCCCTGGGCGAACGCACGATCGATCAGCTTTACCAGCTCGGGCTGGTTAAAAGTCCGGCCGACCTCTATGAGCTGACACCGGAGGATGCAGCGCGCCTGGAAGGTTTTAAAGAGAAATCCATAAAAAATCTGCTGGGCGGGATTGCAAAATCGAAAGAGCGTCCGTTCGAGCACGTACTTTTTGCCATCGGCATCCGCTACGTTGGAAAAACGGTGGCGGAAAAGCTGGCGCGTTATTTCAAAAATATTGACAACCTGGCGAAAGCTTCCCTGGAAGAGCTCTTAAACGCGCCCGAAGTGGGCGATAAGATCGCCCAAAGCGTTTTTGAATTTTTCAGGAAGGCCGAGAACAGGCAGGAGATCGCGCGACTAAAGAAAGCCGGGCTCCGATTTGAAAGCGATGAGCAAACACCCGAGAAAGAAAGCGATGTGCTGGGGGGCAAATCCTTCGTTATCTCCGGTGTTTTCAAAAATTATGAGCGGGATGACCTTAAAGACGTAATTTTGAGAAATGGAGGTAAGGTTTTGTCCGCCGTTTCCGGCAAACTGGACTATCTTGTCGCCGGAGAAAATATGGGGCCGGCAAAAAGGGAAAAAGCTGAAAAACTGGGCGTCACGATCATTTCGGAAAGCCAGTTTGAACATCTGCTCAAAAAGCCTTCGTAAGCGTTGGTATGAAACAAAGATTTCTAAAATATAAGACGAAGTCATATCTGCGGAACAACAAGACGCCGCGCTTCAGCCAGGGCTACAAGAAGGCAGCTTCCGTCGGCCTCATCTTCACGGTGGAAGACCGCCAGAAGCACGATAACATCAAAGAGTTCATCCGAAAGCTCGAGCATGACGGTAAAAAGGTGACTGCGCTGGCCTACCTACCTAAAGATCAGGAGAACTACGAATTTCTGTTTGATTTTTTCACCTACCGGGAGGTCTCTTTTTGGGGAAACATAACGGCCACCAGCGCGCTCACTTTCGCCGATACCACGTTCGACTTCCTAATCTGCCTCGACACCACGCCGAACGAGCTCATCCTGAACCTGATCGCAAAGAGCAAAGCGAAATGCCGGATCGGCAAATTCTGGAAGGAGGCCGAACCCTACTTTGAAATGATGATTGAAAGCAACGGCACTTCAAAAGCATTGATCGATCAGGTGTATCGCTACACCACTGCCCTAAAATGATTTTCTCTCCGCCTGTCCTGGCTGCATTTTCAGGATTTTAGTCTAATATTGAGCTCTTTTTTAATTGTCAGGGTGATGCCGCGTGCCGGGCTCTGCTTCTGCGACTGGCTTTCGCGGCCGAGGGAGCGCAGGTTGATGTAACGCGGCGTTTACCCGGCAAAAATCTATTCGCACCATGAAAAAGATCTATGGAACAGGCGTTGCGTTGGTGACTCCCTTTACGGAAGACCTGGAAGTGGATTTCAAAAGCCTGAAAAAACTGCTGAATCATACTTCGAAAGGGGTGGATTATTATGTTGTGATGGGCACGACGGCGGAGTCTCCCACTGTCACTTCCGAAGAGAAGAAGCGTATACTCAAGTTCGTTAAAGACAACAATGCGAAAAAATTGCCGGTGGTCTACGGGATCGGTGGCAACAATACACAAAGCGTACTTGATACGATTGCAGACACCGATCTGAACGGTGTAGACGCGCTTTTGTCAGTAAGTCCGTATTACAATAAACCCTCGCAGGAGGGCATCTATCAGCATTTTACGGCCATCGCCGATGCATCGCCGGTTCCGGTCATTCTTTACAATGTGCCTGGAAGGACGTCATCCAATATCAGCGCTGAAACGACATTAAGGCTGGCGGGGCACGCCAATATTATCGGCGTCAAGGAAGCGTCTGGAAACCTTGAGCAATGCAT
>DASVOT010000187.1:0-2915 GCA_036383235.1 Chryseosolibacter sp. | reverse complement strand
TATGCACGCCATCTGGATCATCGCCAAGCGCGAGCTGGACTCTTTTTTTGATTCACTGATCGCCTACATCATGCTGATTCTCTTTCTCGGTTTCAGCGGATTCTTTACCTGGCTCCTGGGCGCGGACATTTTTCTTGTGGGCCAGGCGAGCCTGGAATCTTTTTTCAGCGTGGCTTACTGGACACTCTTCTTTTTCATTCCCGCCCTGACCATGCGGTTGCTTGCGGAGGAAAAGAAAACGGGAACCCTCGAGCTGTTGCTGACAAAGGCGGTGACCGACCGGCAGGTCGTACTGGGAAAATTCTTATCCGCCTTCCTGCTCGTGCTGACTGCCCTGGCTTTCACGTCACCCTACGTGATCACCGTCGCGAAAATCGGAAATATCGACGCGGGCCAGGTTTTGTGCGGATACCTGGGACTGGTTCTCATGAGCGGCATGTACATCAGCCTCGGCTTGTATACGAGCAGCATCACCAGCAACCAGGTCGTCGCTTTTCTCACCGCCTTGTTCATCGGCTTGTTCTTCCACATCCTCTTCGGGATCATCGCCCAGCAGTTCACGGGCTGGTCCGGCCAGGTTTTCGAAGCGCTGAGCCTTACCAACCACCTGGAAAGTATCTCAAGAGGCGTGCTGGATACGCGCGACCTCATTTATTTTATTTCCCTCACGTTCATCGGGATATTTCTCGCTGAATATTCGCTGATTAAAAGAAACATCGCCTAACGCCCAGTGAAATGAAACCGCTATTTTTTTCCACTACCGCGCTGGTCATCGGGATTGTTATCATTCTCAACCTCCTGGCCTATGAGTATCACCTGCGCCTGGACCTGACGGAAGACAGGCAGTATACCCTCAGTCAGGCGACCCGCGACATCCTCGATGACCTTGGGGAACCGGTCACGGTTAAAGCGTATTTCTCAAAAGACCTCCCTCCCAACATCGTGAAAACGCGGCAGGATTTTCAGGACCTGCTCATTGAATACGCCAACCTTTCAGACAACCAGGTGGTGTACGAGTTCATCAATCCCAATGAAAAGGAAAGCTATGAACAGGAGGCAGTCAAAAACGGCATCCGGCCCGTGCTCATCAACGTGCGCGAGAAAGACCAGGTGAAACAGCAGAAAGCGTTTCTCGGTGCAACGGTACAGCTGGGCGAAAAGACGGAAGTGATCCCGTTCCTGCAGCCGGGATCCGCCATGGAGTACGCCCTGTCGACGGCGATCAAGAAGATCTCGATCGACAACAAACCGGTGGTCGGCTTCCTTACCGGTCATGGGGAACCATCGCTAACGGAAATGCCGCAGGCCAACGAGCAGCTCTCGGTCTTGTATCAGACGCGGGAAATAACACTTACCGACTCCACCACCGTTCCCGGCGACATCAAGACGCTGGCGCTCATACGCCCCACCGACAGCATCCCTTCTTCTCAGCTCGACATTCTCGACGGGTTTCTGAAACGCGGAGGCAGACTGCTCCTCGCCCTCAACCACGTACAGGGTGACTTCCGGACACAATACGGCACAACGGTGAATGACGGATTGAAAAAATGGCTTCAGGCCAAAGGGGTCGAGCTGCTGGATAATTTTGTCGTGGATGCGCACTGCGGTGCCGTCACCGTGCCGCAACAGCTGGGGATCTTCACGGTTCAGGCCAACGTCTCTTTTCCGTTTGTTCCCGTGATCAGCACTTTTTCGGAGCATCCCATAACCTCGGGGCTGGAATCCGTCATGTTCGAGTTCGCCAGCGAGGTTCGCTTTACCGGAGACTCAACCCGCAAATTTTACCCCCTCGCCTTTTCCTCGGAGCAATCAAATGCCCTGCCGGCGCCCCAGTTCTTCGATATCAATAAGGAATGGACCGAAGGTGATTTTTCCAGGAAGAACATCCCGGTGGCCGCGGCCATTGAAGGCGACTCGCTCAAAATGGTCGTCATCGCAGACGGTGATTTCCCCGTAAACGGCCCGCCGGATCAGCAGCAGACCTTGCAGGCGGACAATGTGAACCTGTTGTCAAACAGCATCGACTGGCTTTCGGACGACACTGGTCTTATTGCCCTGCGCACCAAAGGCGTGGTTTCGAGACCGATCCGCGAATTGCCGGAGAACACGAAAACTATTTTGAAATACACGAATTTTCTTCTGCCCATCTTACTGGTCATCGGCTACGGCATCTTTCGCGTCCAGCGAAACCGAATGAGAAGATTAAAACGCATGAGTGAAAACTATCAACCGGTATAAGATGAAAAACAACAACAAAATCCTCGTCGTCATCCTGCTCGTGCTGGCAGCAGCGTTTGTCTTAACCAGGGTATTCCGCGCACCGGGCCTCGAAACGAACCTCGACCAGGATGTTTTTAAGGTCGACACCGCCAGCGTTGCGGCGATAAAATTCAGAAAGCCGGACGACGAAAATGAACTCACGCTGACGAAAAATAAAACGGGCTGGGTTGTGCAGCAGGCTTCCCGGTCCGCCGCCGTTGAGCCTTACCAGATCAGGACGTTGCTGCAAACGCTTTCCAACCTGAGGCCCGAACGCATGGTGTCGCGAAAGAAGGAAAAGTGGATCGACTATCGCGTCGAAGATTCCACCGCGCTGTTGGTCACCGCGCTGAATGAGGGCACGGAGAAAATTGCGCAGTGGGCGGTTGGAAAAGAGAACGCAGGGACCACGTATGTCCGCCCCGCTGATGAAACGGAAGTCTACTCCATAGCGGGAAACCTGCGCAGCCGGTTTGACAAAACATTCAATGACTGGCGCGACAAGACATTTTTGCGCGTGAAAAGAGATCTTGTCGGCAAAATCACTTTTCGCTATCCCGCGGACAGCGGTTTTGTGCTGGAAAACAATTCCGGAAAGTGGACTGTAGACAAACAGCAAGCCGATTCTGCGAAGGTCGCCGTCTACCTGGGAAAAC
>DASVOT010000186.1:0-2334 GCA_036383235.1 Chryseosolibacter sp. | reverse complement strand
AGCTGGTTGGGATAATAACTGTAAGCGGTATTACTGTTAATGACCAGGTTGTTTTTCAGATTAATATTATCACTTGCGCCGCCATACACCCCGATCAGGTTCACGGTTTTAGTGCCGGCAAACTCAACGGTATTGTTGTAGAAATTGACATTATGAAGACCGCTCCACTGCGACCGCACTATTTCACCCGGGTAGATGCCTTCAATATTATAAAAAATATTATGGTGGATGCTCCAGTTTTGCATTGGATTATCCCAGTTGGCAATGGCATAGCTCCCTTTGATGATATAGTTATGATCGATCTCGGCGTCATGCATGGTGAGCTCAATGGCATAGCCGGCGCCATTGGCCCGTGAAGCGAGGTCGATGGTATTGTGGTGCACCCGGATGGTTTGATTTCCTGTGGACGGGTTATTGTTTGCGTTCACCAGGGAAACGGTATTATCGATGTAGCAGTTATAAATTTCGCAGCTGAGCGGATCGACCTGCCATAGCTCGATGGAGATATTGGGTGCTGATCCATTATTCCACAGTCCGGTTGGATTGACCGTGATGGTGCAATCGTGGATCTTTGTATTCCACATATCGTTGTACCCGGAAGGACCGATGGCTTTAATTCCGTACCCGGTATCTTCGTCTATATAGCAATGGTCGATTTCAACCTTGTCGAGGTTGCCCAGGTTGATGGCGCCCACCTGGTAGCCCGTGCTTCCCCACGAACAATTGATAAGGTCTGTGTTTGTAACCCTGGAGTCTTTTACGTCCCACAGCCAGATAGCCGAAAAATTGGTGCCGGTCACTTTTACTCCGTCGATGGTCACAAAAGTCCTGTAGTGGACAAAAATGCCTCCGTGCAATTTTTTTGCGTCGCCGTCGATCGTGAAGTTTTTCAAATACTGGTTTCCCGTAGCGTAATTGGAACCGCTCAGGCTGATGAGGAACTTATCAGTTGCATAGCCTGGCGTAGCGGGATAATAGTAAAAGGATGAATTGGCTTTGACGATCGTGATGTCTTTTCCGGACCCTTCGATGCTGACGCCGGCGGGCACATCCACCCGTCCGCTTTCCACGAACGTACCTGCGGAAAGCCTGATGATGTGGCCCTGGTTTGCGGGCACTTTCGAGACGGCGAACTGAAGTGTGCGCCACGGTTTGGCGGTGCTGCCGTCGCCGGTGACATCGCTTCCCGAGAGATCTACATAGAAGTACGCACCGATGGCCGGATGCGCAAGGGCGGTTGCCAAAACCAGAGCACCAAAGAATCTTCTCATAGTGGTTTCATCAATAGCGGGATAACCCGTAAAAAAAAGATTTGCAAAGGAATAGATGGCAGACGCGACGGCCTGAAAGAGGTGCGATGACCCGGGAAATCAAATGGTCTTTCTAAATCTAAAAGGAATCCCGGGGATCCGGGAAAATCGTGACGCGATGGTCGGATACTCCGGAGCGCGGATCCAGCTATCCGGATTGCGCTCCCGGATTATGCAAAGATTCCTGAATCGGGCGTATTTCTAAAAAATATTTCGACCAAGAGAGCCGATTTGAGGTTAAGGCAGGGCTTTTCCGGGACCGGAGCCCGAATTCGGATGATAAAAATTTACCCGGTGTATGATGGGCGTCATCACCCGCCTTCGCGGTGAAAATTATCTTGCACTGCTTAACGGAAAAAAATGCCGCTCGTCCCTTTTAATGGTGCTTACAGGAACAAGAAAGTGCTCATCACGGGCAACACCGGGTTTAAAGGGAGTTGGCTGTCGCTTTGGCTCTCCCTGTTGCAGGCGAAGGTCTACGGTTACTCGTTGCAGCCCCCTACGCACCCTTCGCTTTTCGAAGATCTGCATCTTGACAGGGTGGTAGAACTTGAGCAGGCCGACGTTCTTGATTTTGGAAAATTAAAAAACGCGATCAGGAGAATTCAGCCTGACATCATTTTTCACCTCGCAGCGCAGTCCCTGGTCAGAGAGTCGTATGCCCGGCCTATGGAAACGATCCAGGTGAACACGATGGGGTCGTTGCATGTGATGGAAGCAGTGCGGCAGCTGGGGATGCCGATGGCGATCGTGATGGTTACGTCTGACAAATGCTATGAAAACAAGGAGTGGGTGTACGGATACAGGGAATCGGATGCTCCAGGAGGTTATGACCCCTATTCCTCGAGCAAGGGTGCGGCTGAGGTTCTCATTTCCTCTTGGCGGAATTCGTTTTTTAATAAAGACCGCATTTCCGGGCATGGTGTCCGGCTTGCTTCAGTGAGGGCTGGAAACGTGATCGGCGGAGGCGATTGGGCCGCAGACCGGATTGTTCCCGATTGCATCCGCGACCTGAATGAGGGGG
>DASVOT010000185.1:0-2493 GCA_036383235.1 Chryseosolibacter sp. | reverse complement strand
TTTCGTTGGATGCACCAGGTCCGAAATAAGCGTATTGAGCGATTCCACACCCTGGCTCCAGGAGCCTTTGGCGTTAGAGATCTCGATGCGTTGATTGAGTTTGCCCTGTTTTCCGATGATCTCGCCCGCCTTCATGAATTCAC
This sequence comes from Chryseosolibacter sp., assembly GCA_036383235.1. Classification (GTDB taxonomy): domain Bacteria; phylum Bacteroidota; class Bacteroidia; order Cytophagales; family Cyclobacteriaceae; genus Chryseosolibacter. Next base: position 2,350 of record DASVOT010000185.1, on the reverse strand, counting down.
GGATGATGGTGTCATTCATCGAGATGATCTCGTTCATGGTATCGCACACCTTCCCGCTCACGCCGACCTGGTCGAAAGGCATCCGGGCAGAAAAATTTCCGTTCTTTACCTCGTTCAGCACACGCAGCAGTTCGCGGCTGTCAACCATGCCGTTCAGCTCATCAATCCGGCCGCTTTCTGCCACCGGACCGCTAAAGAGGATTTCCGTGGGAACTTTCTGCTTCTTTCGGGACGCAGGGCTGGCCATCAGGTCTGTGTGATGCCCGGAAGCTCCATTCGATTCTTTCTTTCCTTTCTTGGCAATGGATGAGGAGAGATTTACTTTCTTTCTCATAGGACAATTATTAAAAAATATTTTTAATCAGATATCAGGTTAAGGTGACTCCCTAGGTTTTTTCCAACACGTTGGTGTTGATAATTGTCCCCAACCAGGCAATAAAGACAGAAAGTAGATTTATAAAAAAATCATGCCAACCGCCTTTTCGTCTCCTGGAGCCGGCCCGGGGGTTTACGGGCGCTTCGTCAGCGGATCATCCAAAATATTGGGTATCAACCTCAACGTTCGCATTTTAATTCCTTAATGCTTCCTGAACCTACCCAAGGCAGGGATTATATCAAACAAGAATGGCAGCAAACTTTCAAAACTTGAGATTTTGGTTCAGCTTTTTCCATCTTTTTCTTAATATTAGAATCAATTAAAATTTATTAAAGCTATGGCAAAATCACAAGACGCCCGAAAAGAAACAAAAAAGAAGCCCACGAAAACGTTGAAGGAAAAACGCGCTGAAAAGCGGGAAAAAAAGAACGCTAAAAAATAATCGGTTTCGTCATTTCCCGGAAGAAGAACTCCCGGGATTTTTTTGACCGCCTCCGCATGCTTTTCGTTTTTGATCGTCCATTTATCGCCTAAATGAAACGCCGCCGATTCATCAGCCGTGCCCTGGCAGGTTGTCTTCTTCCCTCTTTTATGTCACAGGCGTGCCAGCCGAAGCTTGCGTCCGATGCAGGCGCCTTGACCGACACTGATGGTTCCCCGCAGATATTTCCCTTGAATGAACTTTCCATCAGCGATCTTCAGGGGAAGATGGAGAAAAAGGAATTTACCTCCCGCCAGCTGGTGGAACTGTACAAACACCGCATTGAGGAGGTGGATCGCAACGGTATAAAGTTGAATTCGGTTATCGAGCTGAACCCGGATGCGCTGGCGATCGCAGAACAGGCAGACCGCGAGCGGAGTAACGGTACGGTTAGGGGTCCGCTTCATGGTATTCCTTTCCTCGTGAAAGACAACATCGACACCGGCGATCAAATGATGACGACGGCCGGCTCACTCGCTTTGTCAGGCCACCGTGCGCAAGCCGATGCTCCCCTCGTCAGACAGTTGCGGGAGGCTGGCGCCGTGCTGCTGGGGAAAACGAATCTCAGCGAGTGGGCGAATTTCCGGTCGGGGCGCTCGAGCAGCGGGTGGAGCAGCAGGGGCGGACAGACGAAAAATCCTTATGTCCTTGAGCGGAATCCGTGCGGATCGAGCTCGGGTTCAGGCGTGGCCGTTGCCGCCAACCTCTGTGCATTTGCCATCGGAACAGAAACAAACGGCTCCATCACATGCCCCTCTTCCGTAAACGGGATCGTCGGACTGAAGCCGACCGTTGGCTTGTTAAGCCGTAGCGGCATCATTCCCATTTCCGCGTCGCAGGACACCGCCGGACCGATGACGAGAACGGTGCGCGACACCGCGCTGGTGCTGGGGGCGATGACCGCCTCAGACCAAAACGACGAGGCCACACGTAAACGGCCCACGACGCCGCCCGGAGACTACACTCAGTTCCTGCATGCAGACGGACTGAACGGAAAACGCATCGGCGTTGAGAAATCTTTTCTGAAGGTGCATGAAAAAGTGGATGCGCTGCTGCAGCGCGCAATCGCACAGATGAAGGAAAAAGGGGCTACCGTGGTCGAGGTGGAGTTCAGGGAAAGATTGAAGACGATCGGCGATGCGGAGTACAAGGTTCTCAAATACGAGTTCAAAGACGGGCTCAACCGTTACCTCGCCTCGGCAAACTCAACGGTGAAGTCGCTCCGCGACGTGATCGCCTTTAACACCGCGCATGCGGAAACGGTGATGCCGTTCTTCGGACAGGAAATACTGGAAGAATCCGAAGCGCTGGGCAACCTGGAAACGGAGGACTACAGGCGGGCTCTTGAAAAAGTGCAGACCGTTTCAAGAAAAGCCATTGATGACGCGATGAAGGAGTCGCGGCTTGACGCCCTTTGCGGACCTGCAACCGGTCCGGCATGGTGCACCGATGTCGTGAACGGCGATGCCTTCAGCGGATATGGCATGGGGGAT
>DASVOT010000184.1:0-5383 GCA_036383235.1 Chryseosolibacter sp. | reverse complement strand
GCGGTGAATTACCGGACCTTCAACAATGACTCCACCCGGACGTTGCACCATGAGAAAGGTGACCGCGTAATGATACTGGAAGATACGGACGGGGATGGGAAAGCGGACCGGTCCAACGTATTTGTGCAGGACAAAGACCTCGTTTCTCCTTTGGGAATAGCGGTGATCGGCAACAAGGTATACGTGTCGTGCTCACCGAATCTCATTGTCTATACCGATGCGGATGGGGATGATCATCCTGACCACAAGGAAATACTGCTCTCAGGCTTTGGGGGCCTCGATCATGATCACTCCTTGCACGCCGTGCTGGGAGGAATGGATGGAAACCTGTATTTCAATACCGGTAATGCGGGGCCGCACATTGTTACGGACAAAAGTGGATGGACCCTTCGGTCAGGTAGCGTCTACACAGGTGGCACGCCTTATAATACGAGCAATCAGGGCAACATGAGGAGTGACGATGGAAAGGTATGGGTGGGCGGCCTGGCCCTTCGCATGGACGCTGAAGGAAGGCACCTGAAGGTGCTGGCGCATAATTTCCGGAATGCCTATGAGCTTACCGTAGATTCGCGGGGAGACATGTGGCAGAACGACAATGACGACCAGGTCGTAGCCTGTCGTACGACGTGGCTGATGGAGGGAGGCAATGCCGGGTACTTCAGCCGCGATGGCACGAGATACTGGCAGGCGGACCAGCGCCCCTGGCAGGATGTCTTTACCGCTCACTGGCACCAGGATGATCCGGGGGTGATGCCTGCGGGCGACAATGCAGGCGCCGGCTCGCCCACAGGTGTCGTCGTCAATGAAAGCGATGCCCTTGGACCCGCGTACCTGGGGATGTTGCTGAGCGCAGACGCAGGACGAAACGTTATCTTCGGATACCACCCGCAAAAACACCTCTCCGGCTATGACCTCGGCGAACGTCATAATTTCATTACGTCTTTGCGCGATGACAACGCAGGCTATGTGTGGAACGACTCGGCTGCAAATGCGCAACCGCAGAAGTGGTTCCGGCCCAGCGATGTTGCCTTTGGCACAGACGGCGCCCTCTATATTGCCGACTGGTACGATCCTGTTGTCGGCGGGCATCAGATGCTGGATTCAGCAGGATACGGGAGGATCTATCGCATCGCGCCGAAAGGAAAGAAATTGCAGGCCCCTTCTATTGATTTGAATACAACGGAGGGCCAATTGACGGCACTGCGCAGTGCGGCGATCAACGTCAGGTATACGGGCCTGCAGAGGCTGGTTGGGGGAGGGCCGGCGATCATCCCGCGTGCGAAGGAAATGCTCAGCGATAAGAATCCTTACCACCGCGCCCGGGCAATCTGGCTCTTGTCGCAGCTGGGCGCGGAAGGCCTTGTGGAAGTGGAGAAAATGTTGGACGATCCCGACGAAGATACGCGCCTGGTGGCGATGAGGTCTTTAAGAAAGGCGGCGCGTGATTTTTTGCCGTACGCGCAGAAACTTGTCAACGACCCTTCGCCGGCGGTGAGGAGGGAACTGATCATTGCGCTGACGGAATTTCCATACGAGAGGACAAAAAGTATTCTGCTGGAGCTCCTCGACGGATATGACGGCAAGGACCGGTGGTACCTGGAGGCGCTCGGCTCCGCGCTGGAGGGGCATGAATCGGAGGTATATCCGGAGGTCATCAGGCGGTTCCACGCCAGCGGACAGCGGGCAGATGAGTGGGACGAGCGGCTAGCTGGACTGGCATGGCGGCTGCACCCTGTTAGGGCTGCAGCCGATCTGAAACGGAGAGCTGCGGCAGCGTCTTTGCCGGAGCGTGAGCGCTCGAAAGCCCTCACCGCGCTTGCCTTTATCAATGCTCGTCCCGCGGTCGAGGCGATGATGAGCCTCTCCCGGGAGGAGGATAAAGTCATTGCCGGCCAGGCAACGTACTGGCTGGCGTTCCGCCAGGGAAATGACTGGAGCGCATTATGGGACTGGCGCAAGACGGGAATGGATCTCGCGCACGACCGGACGGTAGCCCTGATGAAGGTCAGGCGCAACCGGATACTGGACCCCAGGATGCCCCTCCACGAGAAAAAAGCGAGCGCGCGCGATATGGCCCGCGACGCGGTCGGCTCGGGGATGTTGCTGGCACTGGTGGCGGAGAATCGGATCGCGCCGGAGCTCTATTCCTATGTCGGGGAGTTGATGCTGAAGAACGAAGACCCAACGGTACGGATACAGGCAGCAGCGTACTTTAAAACAAAAGACCCGGCGGGAAATGCATCTGTTCCTGAAATCGAGAAGCTGTTGCCGAACGTCGCCAACGGTCGCGAGGTCTTTGCCAAAAGCTGTTCAACATGTCACCGGATTAACGACGAAGGGGCGACGATCGGTCCGGACCTCTCGGCCATTAAAAATAAATTTGACCGGAAGACGTTGCTTGAAAATATCATTGATCCCAACGCGGCGATCGTTTTCGGGTATGAAACATGGACGATCGACCTGAAGGACGGGCAGTCGCTCTTTGGATTCCTGATTGCCGACAGCCCCGAAAGGTTTACGCTCAGGGATCTTTCCGGCCGTGACCGCGTGATTGAAAGCGCGCTGATCCTTTCCAAAAAGAAACAGGAGGGAAGCGTGATGCCGTCGCCCCTAGCCTTAGGGTTATCAAACCAGGATCTGGCAAACGTCTCCGCCTACCTGATGTCGTTGAAGTAGCGCACGCCGGCAGCCGGCGCTCAGTTCGTCACCGGCTCTTTCCGGTGCGCTTTGACATATTCGGCAACGGTGCCGACAGGGGCGAGCCAGATGCCGTTGGCAGGGTCCTTTGCATATTCGATCAAGTGCGCCAGCATTGACAACCGTGTCGTTTGGGGGCCGGATTCACCCATTTCATGGCCGGCGAGGATCACCCACGACCCGCTTTGCCTGGCATTCTCCAGAATACTGAGAATCTGAGGAAAATCTTTGCCGTCCATTTCCATACCTGTCAGTTGTGCAAAATCGCAGAATGCCGGATCGTTGGGTCCTTCGTCAAGCCAGCCGCGACCGGTGACAAAGAGCCCGGCCACGACAGGAACATAGCTCTTTGTGCCGGCGCCGCGCCCCACGTAGGTTTGACCGCATGGGTAGGCGAACGACTTCGCTTTAACACCCAGCAATTGCTCAATCTGTTTGTTGCATTCAGTTAATTCCGACCGCATCCGGGCGAGGGTGTATTCCTCGATCGCTTTTTCCCGCGACCAGGCAAAATTGCCCGTGCAGGGATGAACGAGCGAATGGTTACCGATCTCGTGCCCGCTGGCTACGGCTTTCTTCCAACCGTCAAGCCGCTCTTTTGCCGTTTCCGGAACGATGTAGAACGTGCCCTTCACGCCGTATTTGTCGAGCAAGTCGGTGCCGCCCTCCACCTGGCTGAAGCGCGCGTCGTCAAACGAAAGGCTGACCGCGATGCGTTTTCCCTCCGGCCATTGGAAGCTCGCGGGTTTTGCCTGCGCCAGGGAGCGCTCCGGCAAAACGGATACCGCGCTGATCATCGCGAAGAGGAGAAGATGTTTGGCGTGAACGCCACTGGTGAAATTCGTTTTCATTGTCGTCTGGTGAATGCCATTTTATTGTTGCCCGACGAGGATCCTGGTGCTTTCCGGAAGCCCGCCGCTCAACAGGGAAAGTATCGTCTTTCGCTTTTCCCTGAAAGCTTCGATGTTGCTGTCGTAATGATCGAAGCGGTAAACCACCTGCCTGGCCAGCTCGCCGGCTTCGGCCGGGTATTTCGACTTCAGCATTTTCAGCAGCTCGTAGTCGACGATTCCGTCGCGCATCGCCTCCAGCCTGATGGAGCTGTTGATCTTTTTATCCCCGGGATACATGATCCACGAATCTCCGCCCGGAAGCACGTTGCCGGACTCGGTTTGAATGGCGGAGGTTTCATTGTAGGGATTCTCATTCCAGTGGTTCAATCCCCAATGCAGGTAACCGGGAATGTCGTACCTGAAATTGATCCAGTGCAGGATCCGCGTTTTGATGAGGGGCAGGTCGATAAACCGGTTCGCGTATTCTCCGCGCGGATTGACGCACGTGTAAAACCACACTTCATCGCCTGCCGCGGATCGTTCCTTATAAAAGTCATAATCCCGGTTCAGGTAATCGAGCTGCGGAACCCACACCTGCACGGAGTTTTTCACATCCTTTGAATGACAGGCCTCGACGATTTTCAGCTCCGGGGCGAGCTTCTTGATGAATTTCGCAATCTCGATGTAGGTCGCAACGTTTTCAGGAATGGGTTCGTCCATGAGGTGCTGCATGTAGATGCTGTCCCACCCTTTTTCGACGAGGTGCCGGTATAGCGCGGGCATAAACGTGCTGTAGAAATTCTTCGCACTGTCCGAGGCAAGGGGCAATTGTTTGAAGTAGGTCGAGTCTTTTTCCACGACCGGGACGGAGAGAACGAAATTGCTGATCCATCCACCTTCTCGCCCTCCGATGTGCCCGCCTTCGATGCGGCCGATGACACCTTCTTTGATAAAGATCCCGACGGTCCGGTCGAAGTTTGAGAAATCGATCTGGTACTTTCCATCTGGGCCCATGCTGTAAGAGGCGAGCTGCAGCGGCGAGATCAGCGCCACATTCTGTCTGTATTCGGCCATCTTCCGTGCCAGCATGGAGGTGTATTCCCAGTATTTCTCCGAATAGGGCTGGACGGCTTCTCCGAAGATCAGTTTGAGATTTCCGGGACTATTGAAAAACCAGTTCGTTACCCAGAGGCTGGTCTTCTCAACCGTCACAGGATACACCTGGATCTGGAGGGGCAGCTTTGTCTCGAATGACTGGCCCCCGATGGTGCCGGTCACGTCAAGCTCGCCGGCGTAAAGGCCGGGGACCGCCGCTACCGGTATGGCTACTGTAATCCAGACGGGCTGCGTCTGGCCGGCCTTCACGTCCATTGTTTCTCTTTCGACGATCGGATCGGGATAAAATCCGGAAGGGGAGGCGATCTTGTCGCGGGAAGGGTTGATGTAGCTTCTCCCGACATGGACATAATCCACGTATCCAATCCGGATGCCCGTCAGGGTATCCGCCTCGCTGTGAAGAGCGGCGACGCTGCAGCGGAGGCCGGAGATATTTTTCTGCGAGCGGATGGCAAACTGGAAGGTTGCATGTTCGCCTCTGGCGACCTGGGCAGCGGGTTCGCCGGCCTTGAACACGGAGGTTTCGCGGAAGATCTTCTCCAGCGGATCGACCTGTTGAATCACCACCACTTCCTCGACTTCTTTCGGGGAAAGGGTGGAACTGCATCCCGCTGTGAGCAGGATCAGTATCGTTGGTAAAATGAATGCGCCTGTCATAATCGGAGCTTTGTTAGCGGGGTTGCGCAGGGGGTGAACCCCGGCGTTCACCGAACGCCGGGGCGGCACCTGTTTGTTCT
>DASVOT010000183.1:0-3057 GCA_036383235.1 Chryseosolibacter sp. | reverse complement strand
GGGATGTTCACAAAAAAACTCAAAAGAGATGGCGACCAATGAACCCAGGGTGACGAAATCGGATGAGGAATGGAGGAAGGAGCTTACTCCCATCCAGTACAGGATTTTAAGAGAAAAAGGGACCGAACAGGCATTCACGGGAGAATACTGGAATAATCATGAAAAGGGCGTTTACCTCTGCGCGGCTTGCCACCAGAAGTTGTTTTCGTCCGATGCCAAGTACGAATCGGGCACAGGCTGGCCGAGTTTTTATAAACCCATTTCAGATTCCGCTGTTGCCGTCCAGCCCGATCGAAGCATGGGAATGGCCAGGGACGAGGTGGTATGCAGCAATTGTGGCGGACACCTGGGCCACGTCTTTCCCGACGGCCCCCGGCCTACCGGCCAGCGTTATTGCATGAATTCGGCATCACTGGAGTTTAAAAAGGAAAACTAGGGGTCCGCTGAGACTTGCCGTTACAATCCGATTAGTTGAAGCCGCGCCTTTCTTTTGGCAGCACAAAAGTGCCAGGCTTGCAGCGGTATATTTTTGAATCGGTGACAAGCTCATGAAGGCGGATTTCCCCTCCAGAAAATTCTCTGCGCAAACGCAACACCTTCGTCCACCAACGGGTTATCGGTCCAAGAGCAAAACGAGCCTCGCGAGAAGCCCAGTTCACGGTAAACCCGCTCTGAATTCGGATGGACGGGGCCGGCCTGCCTGAAATGCCAGGGGAATTCACACCGAATTTGCGGAAAGATGGTCATGATTGCGGTTGTCAAATAATCGCTCTGACGAGACCGCACGCGGTAGGTTAAACCGTTATAGTTTGGTACCTTTTAGTTGCTAAAACCATACCTGCTATGTGCCGACTACTTGCCTACCTGGGCTCTCCTATTATCGTCGATAAATTGTTGTATGAGCCAAAGAACTCGCTCGTGAACCAAAGTATAAATGCAAAAGAGATTGAAGAACCGCTGAATGGCGACGGGTTCGGGATTGGATGGTACGTGCCGGAGCTTGATGATGAGCCCGTCACATTCGTCTCGGTCAATCCTGCCTGGAGCAACCGGAACCTCCGGAAGCTGGCTCCCAAGATCAGGACTGAATGTTTTATCGCTCACGTGCGGGCGGCGAGCGTCGGAGAAGTGTCGGAAAGTAATTGCCATCCCTTTCAATACCGCAATCTGCTGATGATGCACAACGGGGGCGTTGAAAATTTTTCGCGGATCAAAAGGAGAATTCGCGAGCCGCTGACGGATGACCTCTACAACTGGATCAAGGGCCAAACGGACTCGGAGCACCTTTTTGCCTTTCTCTTAAATCACCTCTACTCGGCTTCGCCGGCATCCATCAATCCTGAAACGGTGATGGACGCCTTTGAAAACACTTTTCGCGAGCTGAAAAAAATAATGGCGCAAAACGGAATTGAAGAGGCGGCCTACCTGAACATGATGGTTACTAACGGGAACTTCTTTGTCGGTACGCGATATACTACCGATCCTCAGCTCGAACCCCTGACCCTCTATCACTCCGAAGGAGGGAGATATGTCGTGGAAGACGGCATCAGTTCGATGAAAGCTCCTGAAGACGATGATCACGCCGTGCTGATCGTTTCGGAAAAGTTAACAGAGGAAAACCACTGGACTCCCATTCCCCCAAATCATTTTGTAGTGGTCGATGGCTCGCTCCAGGTACGCGTGCGTCCCATCAAAGCCTGAAATTTTTCCGCTGAGAACGTGATCAGGGCGCGGATTGAATGCTGTTTTGCTTGTGCGCTGATTGAGATTCCTGCCTTTCTTTTTGACGGGCGGCGGTGATGCTGATACGTTCAAGCTTGCCGCGGGCAGCCTGATCTGGACCATTAACCGGAAGGATGTTGCCGTGTAACTTTCAACCTCTGGCACCATCCAGGCTTTCACCGAAACTTAAAAATTAATCACTAGTTTCGGGCAAAATTTTTGAAGTCAGTGAAACAGGATGTGATAATTGCGGGTGGAGGCATTGTTGGCCTGGCCACCGCGCTGAAGCTCCTTCAGGCAAAACCGGACCTGAAGGTTCTACTGATAGAAAAGGAGAAAGGCCTGGCAAGACATCAGACAGGCAACAACAGTGGTGTGATCCATTCCGGCTTGTATTATAAACCCGGCAGTCTCAAGGCGCGGAATTGCATCCGCGGTTACCACCTGCTGATCGATTTTTGTCAACGACACGAGGTGCCTTTCGAGCTGTGCGGCAAGATTGTCGTGGCCACGGACGTGAACGAAATGCCGCTCCTGCAGAATCTGTACAAGCGAGGGGAAGAAAACGGTCTGAAGGGAATGAAAATGCTGGCTCCCGAAGCCCTTCGGGAATATGAACCCCACGTAAATGGAGTGGGAGGATTTTTTGTGCCCCAGACAGGTATCGTTGACTACAGGGCGGTGGCGGAAAAGTATGCACAGATCGTACAGAAGCACGGAGGTCAGATCCGCCTGGGCGAAAAAGTATTGAAGGTTACGCCGGGCACGACGGAGTTGGTGGTGCAAAGCGATATGGCGGATTACCAGACGCGATTGTTTATCAATTGTGCGGGGCTTTATTCGGACAAGGTGGCAAGGCTTTCATCAGATCGCGTCGACGTAAAAATTATTCCTTTCCGGGGCGAATACTATAAATTGAAAAAGGATCGCGAATATCTCGTAAGAAACCTCATCTATCCAGTACCCGATCCTAATTTTCCCTTTCTCGGCGTTCATTTCACGAGAATGATGCGTGGGGGCGTGGAGGCAGGGCCGAATGCGGTGCTCGCTTTCAGTCGTGAAGGATATCGTAAATCCGACGTGAACCTTCTCGAGCTGGCAGAAACCCTGGCATGGCCGGGATTTCGGAAAGTGGCAGGCAAATACTGGAAAACGGGGTTCGAAGAAATGTACCGGTCATTCTCGAAAAAGGCGTTCACAAAAGCGCTGCAAAAGCTCATTCCTGAAATCACTATAAGCGACCTGGTCGAAGGAGGCGCAGGGGTCCGCGCCCAGGCCTGCGACCGCACTGGGGGATTGGTGGACGACTTTCTGATTTTTGAGGAAAGTCAGGTT
>DASVOT010000182.1:0-5960 GCA_036383235.1 Chryseosolibacter sp. | reverse complement strand
CGACTGGTTTGCGGGTGAAGGCATTCATTACCGGTATGACACGGTCTTCGTTGGCTTTCAAAACTCCTTTTTGTCCGGCACGGTCACCAAGAAGCAACTTTTTAGCGATAGCGTAGATCCCGATGCGCCACTCAGCGATGTGATGTCAAGGAAAGTGTACTCCATTTACGACGACAACTCGCTTCAGCTTGCCGTGGAGTTCATGCTCAAGACCCGGCAAAATGTCCTCCCCGTCATACAACGGTCTTCCCGACGCCTTTTCGGCTTCATCTCCGAACATGATATATTAAAAACTTACGAGCAGCGCTTCCGCGAAGAGCGCCATCAGTCGCGCCACATATCGATGGTATCCACCACCCGCAAAGCCTTCAGGAAGGGCACAAATTTCCTGAAACGCAAACACGTTTGAAATACTGCCGCCGTGCGTGGCATAAAAATTTTAGATACGGAAGTGTTAGTCTTTCAGGAGTGGCCGCAAGGCCTGAGATAAATCCTTAAAACTTGATCTGGGCAATACCAGCGAAAGGAAAAGATTAGCCAAAGCCCCCGGCCCCGTGTTGGGGGCTTTCGTTTTGTGTCTGGCCAAATCAGCGATTCTTGCCTGTGAGAAAATCTTCCTCACCGGCAACGAATTTATTTCATTATTTCCACACTTTGGCAGAGGGGTCTTTCCGCACACGGGAAAATAAAATGGCATAATTTCTTTCGGCAATACGGTATGAATCAAGCAGCCGCAAACCCGGCTGTCCTTATTTCACAAACAAACAGGAGGAAATATGGCACTTATAAAACATTCAGACTGGCCCTCGCTCGGAGGATCGATGCTTTCAGACTTCTTCGACGATGACGTTTTTTTCAACCGGCCGATCACGCGCCGCAGCTTGCCCTCAGTGAACATCAGGGAAACTGACAAGTCGTATGAGCTCGAAATGGCAGCGCCCGGATACGGCAAAAAGGATTTTAATATTTCCATCGACAACAATATGCTGACTGTTTCGGCGGAAAGAAAAGAAGAACAGGAAAAAAAGGACGACCACTACACCCGCAGGGAGTTCGGCTATGAATCCTTTTCCCGCTCCTTCAACCTCCCGGCAAACACCAACGAGGACGACATCAACGCGCGGTATGAAGACGGGATTTTGAAGCTTTCCATCACCAAGAAAACGGAGAACGGAAACAAACCCAAAAAACCAATTGCGGTCAAGTAGACATGACGACAGGCAGGGAAAATCCATATGAGATCGATAACACGACAGGGGAAAACCACGAAGGACTGGCTGCAAACACTCCCGTCGAAAGGCTGACCGCGTCTTCTATTGTCGGCGATTCTGTTGAAGACACGAAGGGCGAGAAGCTTGGGACGATCGATAACCTCATGATCAACGTTAACACCGGCCTGGTGGAATACGCCGTCCTTGAATTCGGATCGTTCCTGGGAATCGGCGGAAAATTATTTGCCGTCCCCTTTACCGAGCTGAAGTTGCAGCCGGATAAACGGGTTTTTGTAATTGAGCGCGACAAGGAATTCCTTGAAAAACTTCCCGGGTTCGACAAAAAGCACTGGCCGGCTACGAATGACCACTATTATAACGACGTCAATATGTACTGGAAGCTCTCGTCGAGGGCGTTTTATCCGTAAATGAAAACCACATCGTTTTGGATGTAAAACCCGGCCTGAACCACCGGGTTTTTCTTTTCGGCAACCCCGTTGTGCGTGCCTTCCCTTTTCAACACCAGCGGCTTTTCAAAGAGTAGCGAAGTCGATCGTTGCCGCTTTGGAACAAAAGTTTTAACCTTCAAATAAACCGGGCGCGGGCACTTCATGGATCAAAAAGTACGATCGGAGTTCAAAGACCTCGGCGCACTGCTGTTGCGGTCGGGTAGGGCCGCGCGCATCATCAACCTGATCACGCTGTACAGGATCATTACCTTTCCGCTCCTCATCGCGCTCGCCCTCACCGGAAAGACGGTGCTGTTCAAGTGGATGCTGCTCGCCAGTTTCCTGACAGATGCAATAGACGGCTTTCTCGCCCGAAAATATAAAGCGTTCAGCATCCTGGGAGCCAAACTCGACTCTATTGGCGATGATCTGACCATCCTGGCAGCGACCGCGGCGCTGATGCTGCAGCACTGGGACTTTATAAAGGAACAGGCTGCCGTGTTCATCATCCTTTTTTGCCTCTTCATTCTTCAGCTGGTGGCGGCCCTGCTCCGCTATGGCAAAATGAGCACCTTCCATACCTACCTGGCAAAGACGGCCGCAGTGATTACAGCACTGTTTCTGCTATCGGTGTTCTTCCTGGGAAGCATCAGTTATACATTATTCTACACTGCCGCTCTCGTTACCGGGATAGAACTGCTGGAAGAGATTGTACTTGTGCTAAAGCTGCCGGATTACCGGACCAATGTGAAGGGATTGTACTGGGTGTGGCGAGGGTCAAAGAGATAGAACGCAGGCGATGAATGTCAGCGTGATGCCCGGCGTTGAGGTCGTCTGAATTCGCTGTCCCTGCGGCAATAACCGCGCCGCCATACGATGGACCGCCTTTATTGTGAAGGAACCCGCAAAAAGCCTATTGCTTCTCGATGATGAGGGAAAGCGTGATCTGCCCGTCTTCTCTTTTCCGGTCGATGAGGATGGGTTCGGACACGATACGCCCGGACATTTCTTCCCCTTCGTGCCGGACCTTGACGGTTTTGCCTTTGTCGTAGTCCGGCTTTTCTTTCGGCGGAATGGTCACGCGGACCTGGATCGAATTTCCGTCTTCAAAGTCCTTGATGCTAATCGCATCCTCTGTATCTATATTTACGAGGCCCATAAGTTTTTTTTCTGTTGGTTGAACAATCCTGGCATCGGCGTGAGGCGGCGCGAGGCATGGCATAGCCGATAAAATTGTTATGCCAATTGCCGGATCATCCACCCGGCGATGCACCGACGTCTGATCCGACGGAAGGAAAAAGGCTGGGCACGACGGCGATTAAAAATCCATTTAAACCGCCGGCGGAAATCGTGCGGCCGTCTCCGATTTACTATTTTTAGACCGAGATGACCGTTCGCAAAGATTACATTCAGGAGGTTCAGAAGTTTGTTACCAGCCAGTACTGGTATTCGGGTTTCAGGATCACAGCCGGGGTCATGGTTCCTGTCATCGCCTTTATCCTGGCCGGGCAACTACGGGTTGCCGTTCCATTTCTCTGGGGGGCGTTATTTGTAAGCCTCACCGACACGCCGGGACCGATTCACCACCGCCGGAACGGGATGATCGCGGGGATCGCGCTCAACACGCTTGTGGTGCTGCTGACGGCTTTCACCAGGGAATACCACGTGCTGCTGATCTCGCAGATCATCGTGCTGGGATTTATTCTCTCCATGACAGGCATTTACGGCGCGCGAGCAGGCGCCGTCGGCACGCTCGCACTCGTGGTGATGCTGCTGAATCTCCTGTCGATCCACCAGGAATACAATGCACTGCAAGGGAGCGCGCTCATCGCAGGCGGAGGTTTGTGGTATATGCTGTTCAGCCTCCTGTTGTACCGCATCCGGCCTTACCGGCCCGTTGAACAGGCTCTCGGGGAACACCTGATCGCGATCTCAAACTATATACGGGCGCGTGCCGCCTTTTACAGGGAAGGCGCAAACCTCGCCGCGTGCTTTAACCGCGTAATGAAAGAACAGAGCGCCGTTCGCGCCATTCAGAGTCAAACACAGGAGCTCCTCTTTAAGACGAGGAGATTTGTCTCGGATTCGAGTCCCAAAAGCCGCAACCTCATGATGATTTACCTCGACTCCATCGACCTGTTCGAGCAAACGATGTATTCTTATTACGATTATGAGAAGCTCCATAAAAACATTGGCGATACGGGCCTGCTGAACAGATATTACGGTTTGATCCACCAGCTCGCGGCGGCGATCGAATACGTCGGCATCACCATTCAGATGGGCAACCCGGTTAAAAAAGGCGTTGATTTCACACAGCGGACCGGCGATCTGAAAAAGCTCACCGACGACGAGCTTGATCGCACCCGCGATGCAGAAAGAATGCAGCACCTCGAAGCGCTTCACAAGATCCTTAACAACGTGCAGGAGATTTCGAACCGCACCAACAGGCTGATTCTTTACACGAGGATGGAGGCGGAAGCGCATACGACTTTTGAGATGGCGCAGAAAATCAACCGCGTTGCTGCCGCCCAACCGTTAAACCTGAAGATCTTTCGCGAAAACCTGACCTTCAGATCCGGTACGTTTCGACACGCCATTCGACTCACGGTTGCCATGATTATCGGGTATGCGGTGTCAGAGCTGTTTTCGCTCCAGCACAGCTACTGGGTACTGCTGACTATCGTAACCATCTTACGACCCGCTTATGCGCTGTCGCGGACACGAAATATTCAGCGCGTATCCGGCACTCTTGCAGGCATCATCCTGGTCTCGGTGATATTGTGGTTTAACCCGGGCAACACCCTCCTGATCGCCATTCTGGTGCTGAGCATGCTGTTGGGTTACAGCCTGCTGCGCGTTCACTATTTTGCCTTTGTTGTTTTTCTCACGATTTTCGTCGTCATCTCCCTTTATTTCTTTAATCCGACGGGGTTTCAAGGCTTGATCCGCGAACGGCTTCTTGACACGGTTGTGGCATCGGCGATCGCATTCATCGCCGCGCGCTTCTTTTTTCCTCTCTGGGGCCATGAAGAGGTCAACCTGTCTATGCAACGGATGCTGGAGGCTAACCGGCAATATTTTGCGCAGGCGTGGATCGCTCTTAAAACTGGTCAAAACCGAACACCAGCCTATACGTTGGCAAGGCAGGAAGCCATCGTCTCGCTGACCAATCTCTCCGATGCCTTTCAGCGGATCCTCTCCGAACCCGGCCAGCCCGCCCGTGCAACTCCGCTTCATCAGTTCGTCATCACCAACCACATGCTGACCGGCCATATCGCTGCGCTTTCCGATGAGGACATTTCCGCCGACAAGGCCGAGAGCCCGGAGCTCGAAGAGATGTCGAAAGCGATCACGTCAGAACTACAATGCGCGGAGGATAACCTTCGCCATATTCAGGCCACCACTGACCTTGAGCCCCTGATGGAAGCTCCCCTGGAAAACCAGTCACTTACCCACCTGGCCATGATCTTTTCGCTTGCCCGCGATGTCAGGAAGATATCCGCCCGGCTCACCGCCCCCGAGGCTGAGACTTAGGTATAGGGTATAGGCGTATTGCCATTCAGCCTTGCGGGCGCGCGTTGGCATAACATTAATACATATTGCTGAAAAATTTTTGTATTTTTAATCTGCACCCGACACATCCGGATATGTTGATTGAAAAAGTCTGCGGCTCGGTTCTTCTCTGCTTTGTCCTTGGCAACGTATGGGGCCAGGATTCGATCAGCTATGAGCGCGACATACGGCCGCTGATGGCAAAGAAGTGCTTTGAGTGCCATAACACCGGCACGCCCAAGGGTGACGTCAACCTGGATAACTACAAGGAACAGGAAAGGGTGATTAAGGATGGTCAGCTCTGGCTCAGGGTTCTCGACCAGATCAAGACGCGGCATATGCCTCCGAAAACTGAACCGCGGCTCTCCGAAGCGGATTACGATTTCCTGGTCAACGGAATCAACACCATTCTTCAAAAGTCCCTGCAGCAAAAGAGTCCGGGCAGGGTCGTGATCCGGCGGTTGGGCCATTCAGAATATCAATATACCGTCCTGGATCTTCTCAATATCGATTTCGATGCCAAAAACTATTTCCCTTCGGATGGATCGGGAGGTGGCGGATTCGACAACCAGGGACGGGCCCTGTTCTTAACCCCCCTGAAGCTGGAGCGCTATTATGACGCTGCCACCATCATCGTCGACTCGGTCTACAAGAACAAGGCGCTCTGGTCAAAGGTGGTTCCGGAGACGTATCATCAGAACTGGTGGCAACAGTTCTGCAATTGGGTGAAATCGCTGTTTTCCGACGA
>DASVOT010000181.1:0-3054 GCA_036383235.1 Chryseosolibacter sp. | reverse complement strand
GTTTTTTCCGGCAAACTTGGGAAGCAGCACGTGCTCGCACAAGATTCACCGGGCTTCATCGTTAACAGGGTTGCGCGACCGTTTTACCTGGAAGCGCTAAAGGCCATCGAAGAACAGGTCGCGGATTTCCGCACGGTCGATACACTCATGAAATCCGCCGGATTCAGAATGGGGCCGTTTGAGCTGATGGACCTGATCGGCATCGACGTGAATTTTTCAGTGACGCAGTCCATTTATAATTCCTTCCACCAGGAACCGAAATTCCGGCCCAGCAGAATCCAGCAACAAAAAGTGGATGCCGGGCACCTGGGAAGGAAGACGGGCCGGGGGTTTTACCGGTATGAGGATGGTACATGAGGCGGACGTAGACGATGGCGGCGATGTGGATGCAGATGTAGATGATTTAGTTGACGCCGTTGCGGATGTGGATGCCAATGAACCATTATTGCACAATCCATCTATGAAAAAATTCCTGATCCATTTGGCGATACTGTGCGTGGTCACCGGCTGCACCCCCGACCTCAGCGATGACCCCATACCGTACGTACCCTTCGATGTCATCAGCATTAATCTGAACCTTCCCGAGTACATCGACCTGAAAACAGATGGCCGCAGCATGTATATTGACGGAGGAGTAAGGGGGATTATCCTGTACAGAAAAAATGCGTCCACCTATCTGGCCTACGAACAAAATTGCTCGTATCAGCCCAACAGCGCCTGCGCAACGGTGAACATAGACGTGTCTACGCTTTTCATGATCTGCTCCTGCTGTTCCTCGACGTTTGATTTCGGCACCGGCCTGCCTACCAGCGGACCGGCCTGGCGGCCGCTGCGACAATATGAAACGTCATTGAATGGAACTACCCTGACGATCACGGATCAGGTGGTGCAATGACGTGAATCTTTATCGTAATGTCGTAATGTCGTAGGTGGTCGCGGTGATCGATTACTACGACGATTACGACGCCATCAGCCTGTTGATCACGTCGTCGACGCTGATCCCTTCCGCCTCCGCCTTGAAATTCCTGACAATACGGTGCCGTAATACCGGTTTGGCAATGGCCTGAACATCTTCAATATCCGGCGAGTATTTACCGTTGAGCAGCGCATTGCATTTGGCTCCCAGCACGAGATACTGCGATGCCCGGGGACCTGCTCCCCATTCGAGGTATTCGCTTGCTATCGGGGAGCCTCCCGCCACGCCGGGCCGTGTCTTGTTGGCGAGGCCTACTGCGTACTCAATGACATTGTCAGGGACGGGAACCCTTCTCACCAGGTGCTGGTAGGCGGCGATTTCCTGCCCGGTGAGGATCTTGTTGATCGTGCTGGTCTCGTCGGATGTCGTCGTCTTCACGATCTCCACTTCATCCTTGAAGGCCGGATAGGTAAGAAGAATATTAAACATGAAGCGGTCGAGCTGGGCTTCCGGCAGCGGGTAGGTTCCTTCCTGCTCGATGGGGTTTTGAGTGGCGAGAACGAAGAACGGTCTGGGTAATTCGTACCTCAACCCTGCGATGGTCACGGCATATTCCTGCATGGATTCAAGGAGTGCGGCCTGCGTCTTGGGCGGTGTCCGGTTGATCTCGTCGGCGAGGATAATGTTCGCAAAGACGGGCCCTTTAACGAACTTAAAGTTCCTTTCCTTATCCATGGTTTCGGCCCCGACGATATCGGAAGGCATAAGGTCAGGTGTGAACTGAATCCGCTTGAACCGGAGATCGAGTGCCGTGGCAATGGTGTGCACGAGCAAGGTTTTGGCCAGCCCGGGTACTCCGATCAACAATGAATGTCCCTGACAAAATATAGCCATGAGCACCTGCTTCACGACATCTTCCTGACCGATAACGACTTTTGAAATTTCTGATTTAAGGTCCTGGTAGGAGGTGGCCAGCGCGTTCGCTGCCTCCACCTCTGATGAAAATTTAGTCATGTAAGTTATTTTACCTTTCGCTTCTTCTAAAGTTCAAACGAATTACCCCCATTTAAGTTATTGCCCGGGGATTGATCGCTTTCTTATAAAATAGTCAGTATGTTGCCGGGGGGAAAATGCCATAAACCGGAATTCCTTCGAAAATAGCAAACAATACAAAATTATACCTGATTCAAATGACCAATTAACGGACGTGGGATGACGGATGGACGCGTGCTTGCCGGAATGGCGATCACCGTTTCCGGGAGCGGCAGCGGGGGAGCGCAGGTATGAGCCGGATCTCAGACAGTCATGATCTCGGCATCCTTCTTCTTCATCTGGGCGTCGATCCGGTTGATAAAGTCATCTGTGAGTTTCTGGACGTGGTCTTCAGCCCGCTTCACTTCATCTTCCGACACGCCTTTCACTTTCTTTAACTGCTCATTGGTCTCTTTCCGGATATTCCTGATGCTGACCCGGGCGTGCTCGCATTCATGTCCAACCTGTTTAACGAGTTGCTTTCTCCTTTCCTCCGTCAACATCGGAATATTGATGATGATCTGCTGGCCGTCATTCTGGGGATTCAGGCCGATGTTGGCATTCAGAATTGATTTTTCAATTTCCGGAATGATGCCTTTTTCCCAGGGTCTGATAAATATGGTCCGCGCGTCGGGGGCGGTCATGGAAGCGACCTGATTGAGGGGAGTCATCGCTCCATAGTAGGAGACCATGATACCGTCGAGCATGGCGGGATTTGCTTTGCCAGCCCGGATCTTGGTGAGTTCCGAAGCCAGGTGATTCAGCGTTTTGGTCATCAGATCTTTGGCTTCATCCAGGTATAATTCGAGTTCATCCATGGGTCAAATGATTGATGTAAATATAAAAATTGTTTGCAGCAATCCGGTCCAGGTATACGCTCGCCCGGGGCGCGGGTACAAACGTCAATCTTTATTTATTCCTTCAGCTGATCAGGGTACCCGCCTTCTCCCCTTTCACGATCTTCAGCAGGTTCCCTTTCTTATTCATGTCGAACACAATGATCGGCAGCTTGTTCTCCATGCAGAGGGTGAAAGCTGTCATATCCATGATGTTGAGATTTTTCTCGTAGGCTTCCTGAAAAGACAGGGTTTCATAGCGCGTGGCGT
>DASVOT010000180.1:0-5960 GCA_036383235.1 Chryseosolibacter sp. | reverse complement strand
TCCTGCTTTTCCAGCTTGTAGGTGGCGGACAACAAGTATTTCAACGATTGTTCGTAAAGTCCTTTACTACTGTACAAATAGCCGAGGTTAATTTCAACGTAAGTTAATTTTACAGAGTCGCGGAGATCCTGGAATCGTTTGTACGCCGAGTTGAGAAAATAACTGCTGCTGTCAAAATTTCCCAGACGCATGTAAATAAGACCCAAATTACTCAAATTGTCGGCGTTGAATTCCTTGTTCCCTGTGATCTCAGTGTAATGAAGGGCCTTCCGGTAAAAGTAGCCGGCGCTATCGTAGTTCTGCTGGTTCACATGGTAATATGCCAGCCACGCGAAACTGTGACTGAGTGAATCAGGGTTCGCACTGGCCGCAGCGGCGCGCAGGCTTCTCCTCAACTCAGCCGGTGACGGCTGAGCAAAACTGGGAAAAGTGCAGAACATAAGGAAAAGTAATCGCCAAGCCACCTTGTGTTTCTAAACAAGAAGAAAGTTAGCGAAAATTCCTGATCCATAAATAAAAAAGGCCGGCTTGACAGGCCGGCCTGGATGTGTGCGTTTACCTTTATCCAACAGTGGTTGAATCAGATGACGTCGAAGTCCCGGAAGGTGGAGGCGGGATAATTACTCCACCACCAGCGCCATCTGTGTGTACGGGTTCCACAGAAATGTCACTACAGCTTGCCGCGATGATGGCGACGACAAAAGCGAGAAGGAATGGGAGTTTTTTGATTGTGTTTTTCATGTTATGTGTGTTTAAAGTGGAGTTTCAGGGTCGTCTTCAGCACCGCCTGTGTTTCCCCTTCAGTGGCCCGGCAGCGGCGCCGGGCCATGAAAGGGACTTTAAACACAATGCGGTCTTTTTAAAAAAGACGTTACAAAGTTGCCACGGCAACATCCGTTTGCCGTGCCTGCCATTTCCTTTCTGTTGCCCATTTTTTCCCTTGTTTTCCTGAAATCTTCCCCAATTGCTTATAAATTCAGCGCATGAAAATCAAAGTGCGCCACCTGCGCCGGCTCCTGACATTATTGTCAGAGAAGACGAAAGAACCCCTAGACAGGGCCGGCTTGCGGAATATGGCCTCGGAGATCGGCGGGATAGGCGACGATTACCTCTACAAGAAGATCTTTTATGAGATCAAAGACCTGGACGAAGATGACAGCTTAAGCCTGCGGGATGCACAACTGAATTCGGTCGCCCGCTTCCTTGGGCATAAAAATATCCATGCATTCGTCACGAGCCAGGAATCCGGCGCAGACGAACAGCTGAAAAGCCTGCAGGGGAACTATTACCTCTATGTGCGGCAGAACTCCAGGCACGGAGTGATCTTCCAGTCACCGGTCGAGATCAGGGAATCCGATGGCCGCGTCGTTCTCCGGCTTAAAGGCCCGTCATGGACATACGAGGGCGAAGTGACCATCAGGCACGGCTGCCTGTTCGTGCTGCTGGCATCTCCCGATAACAAATCATTCTATCACATCTATAAAATCGGAACCCGGCGCGACCCGAAGGTCATCCAGGGGATCTTTTCGGGAGTCTCAACGGCTTTCGACCCCATCGGCGGCCGCGCAGTATTGCGCAAGATGAACGATCCCCTCAACAGCCTGAAGAATGAAGGCCTTCACATTGATGATCTCCTCCATTCATCCCTGGCGGAGAACAAAAAGCTCGCAGCATATTTTCGCGAATACGCCGACAATAACCTCAGCATCAAGAGGGTGATCAGTTTTGACATGGAAGACCTTGAGGAATGACCGTGACCGGTAATCGGTACATGAGTACACCGGTCACCGATCGCCGCCCTGCGGTATCCAGATCACCGCGTCGGCAATGACCTTGCCGTCGGCGTCCTTGTTTGAAACCTGCAGATAACTGCCAGATCCCTGCGGCAGCAGGTAAGTGCCAATGGGAACCCATTCGCCGGAAGTCTGGCCCTCCACGCGGATATCCGACTCGCGGATGGTGACGCCCTGGTTCGAAGTGCCGTCGTTGACGATCACAAGCGTCGTTGACGACATGCCTGAAGATTTGGGGAAATAAATATAGCCGGCATACCGGCCCGCTTCCGGGATGTCAGCCGTGAACCTTACGCTGGCGATCCCGCCTTGCGCCGGTGAATGAACAAGAAAATCAGGGCCGTACCCCCCGCTTTTTTCGATGCTCCAGGCGCCCTGGCGTCTCACGTGAAGGGAATCGCGATTGTCGACCATGATCTCGAAAAGACTTCCATCCGCCAGCGGATCCGCTTTCAAACGGCGCTGCAGCGCTGCGACGTCCACTCGCTGCACATCTGTTCCGGCATCGATCGCCATCACCGCCGCCGTCGCGGCAGATTGTCCCAGCACCATGAATACCGGCTCCATACGGATCGAGCCGAACGCGATGTGCGTGGCGGATAAACAAACCGGCACGAGGAGGTTGGCACATTCCGAAACGCGCGGTGTCAACGACCGGTAGGAAATTGGATAAGGTCCGAAGCCGCCGACCTCGACATTGCCTTCGTTCTTCACCTGTCCGTTCACAACCAGTCGCTGTGTATTATGGGAGTCCATAGTATACGCGGCCATCCCCACGCCGTCCGTCACCACTTCCCTTCCCTCGCAGTTGTGCTGCGTCATCACGTAACTGCCTACCATCCGGCGCGCCTCCCGGATGTAAAGCTGCGGCGTCCAGTTGCCGTTCTCAGTGTATTCGTCCTTCGGGTAGCCCCACCGCAGCATTTCACTCCTTAACGCCGCCGGCACTTTCGGGTCGTGTCCCAGAAAATAGAGCAGCCCTTTTGTGTAGACGGTATGGTCGCGGATGATCTCTTCACGCCGCTCATAGGATCCTTCGGGATACTCATAATTCATCCCGATCATATCGGTTGAAAAAGGACCGCGGTTGTTGATATCCGTCTTGTGGTTGGGCATATGACTCCAGATGAAGTAGTCGTTCAGCTGCCGACGTCCGGGAAACATGGCGAACAACCGCACCAACAGCTCATACCGCGATGCGTCATATCCCTCGGGCCGGGCAATGGGGATCATGTTGGCGGTATCGGAGGTGAGGCAGATGCGGTAATTATACGCCTGGACCTTTTTATCACCCGTGCCTGCGGAGGCGAGGTTGCCGTCGCTGATACCCCACAGCAATCCGCTCGCGGGTCGCCCGGGTGTTTTATAGGGATCCACTCCATCCGGGAACTGATGTCCATCCATCAGCTGGGTGCCGTTGATCGTTTCATGGTAATCGCTGTTATCCTCTCGACCTACGATATACGAGACGCCCGCGCGCGCCATGAGGTCGCCTTCATATCCGCAGTCGATAAACATCTTTGCCCGAACGGTGAGGTTGGTGGAGGCGCCTGGATGGCGGACGTTTTCCAGCACGATGCCGGTGATGCGGTTCCCCTTCTTGATCACTTCTTTCAGGCGCATTTCATACAAGACGTCAAATCCAGCCCGCGCGACATAATCCCGGAAAATCTCCTCGGCGACACGGGGCTCGAAGATCCACTGCTCGAACTTGCCGTAATGGCTGCCCACGCGCCTGTAGAAATCGCGGGCGATTCCCGAAATCGCATATTTGTTTCCGATGTCGGTATAGCCCAACCCCCCTGACGTCAGCCCGCCCAGCCGCCTGCCCGGTTCGATAAGCACTGCCTTCTTTCCCAGCTTGCCGGCGGTGTAGGCTGTGATCACGCCCGCAGACGTACCCCCGTAGACGCAGACATCCACATCCACAACGCTCTGGCCACGCGCTCCCGTCAGCGAAGCCGCGAACAAAACTGACACAAAAAACGGTTTGAATGTCTTCATACAGATTGGAACGTAAATATAGAAAGAACCGGGCTTTCGACAATCGCCCCTCGCCCTTCTCCGGCCGCGTCACGCCCGTGGCCGCAGCATGGCCGCGCGTCACTGTATCTCCCACCGGTCTCCCGGCTTCAGAATATGATATCTCTCCTTCAACGGTTGGGATAGGCGTATCATCACCTCCTCCGGGTAACCTTTGGCCCAGAACCGGTACTTGTTGTTTTCGCCGTACGCGATGGTACCGTGGTGCTGCGGAAAAATATAGTCGGGGTCAAGGGTGTTGATGAGGATCACCGACCGGTCGATATACATGTTGTGCTCCGTCGGGGAAAAGAAAAGAACATCGATATTCTTCAGGAAAAGGTGGTCTTCCAGCAAGTAAGAGTCGCCGGGCTGCAAAAATCTTTTGCCGCCTACCTCGAAGACATAACCGCAATCCTGCAGGTTTGCATCGTAGTAGATGGCGAAGTTCGCGTTGCCGTGGATGGCCCGGATCGCATCTACTTTTACGCCATTCACCTCGAACGATTCCCTCGGCCGGGCGATCACGATCCTGCTGTCGGGGATCTTCAGCTTCCGGGCGACCGGGAGGCAACTCTCCGGCATCACAAAGATGCAGGCAGACTTCTCGATCAGCACCCGCGAGGTGTATTCATTGAAGTGATCGCCGTGAGCATGGGTGACAAAGGAGATATCCACTTCCGGGGCGATCTCCTCCGGCGTAAGCGGTGAAGGCTCCAGCCGCATATCGTTCTCCAGATAAAGGTCGGTGGTGACCACCAGATCGCCGGACCGGATGATCCAGCTGTTATGACCTGCCCACCACAGCGCGAGTCCGGTCTTATGGTCTTTGATGTCATCGATCATCTTCCTGGCCGGCTGGCCGAAAGAAGACGACAAAAGAATAATGAGCGCGGCAGAAGTTAAGGTTAAATATTTTTTCATGGTATTCCTGTTCAACGTTCCACCTGTAACATGCGCCTAAACACCGGGGCGGCCGTCGCGCATGCACAGCAAGACTTTATTGCGTGCCTTTGGCACAGCCCCGGCCAGCGGCCCCCGGACTTGTCAACGCACACATTCTCACTTGTTTCCAAAAATTTTACGACCGGTTATCGAATTTGCCCTTTTTATCTTACATTTTAAAACTGTTCTCTATGAAAAACAACCGCAGGGACTTTTTACGAATGGCCGGCCTTACGGGACTCGGAATGGCAGGGGGACTATCCTCCCTTGCGAACGACTCATTGTATACTCCCGGCACTCCACTTGTTATGAATGCAGCTGAAAATATGAACGCGCTGAAGGCGGTTGCCGCCGCAGGAGAAACCTCGCTGATCGGACCTTACGGCACGTGGGCGGCCTCGCTCATCTCAAAAGATCTCCCTTCTCTTTCTTTCCGGAGAAAAGAGTTTTCCAAAGTGGACTCCTGGAGGTCGCAGGCGCGACAACGGCTTACCGACCGGCTTGCCGTGCCCGCCATCGGGGGAATGCCGGAAGTAAAGCTTAAGAAGCAATACACTTATGACGGCCTGCACGTGGAAGAGCTGACGTGGCAATTGCCCTACGGCCGCGCAACGGAGGGAATACTGCTCAAGCCCGCGGGCGCCGCCAAACCGCTGCCGGGCGTACTCGCCTTTCACGACCACGGTGCGAACAAATATTTCGGAACGCGGAAGATCACCCGCACGTCGGACGACCAGCACCCCGTCATGAAAGAGCACCAGGAACTGTATTACGGAAACAGGGCGTGGGCAAACGAGCTGGCAAAACGCGGATACGTTGTCCTGGTATCCGACGCCTTTCCCTTCGCCAGCCGCCGGGTCATGTTCGGCGATGTTCCCGAACATCTGCGGAACGGACACACGGACGACGATCCGGAAAATCCGCAGAACATAAAAATCTACAACGACTGGGCTGCTGAGCACGAGCACATCATGGCCAAGTCGCTCTTCAGCGCCGGCACTACCTGGCCCGGGGTGTTCTTCGCCGAAGACCGCAAGGCGCTTGACATCCTCTGCGCCAGAAAAGATGTGGACACCGCGCGCGTGGGATGCGGAGGCCTGTCAGGAGGCGGCATGCGCACAGTCTTTATGGGAGGAATGGACCCGCGCATCCAATGCGCCGTATGTGTGGGTTTCATGACAACCTGGAAGGAATTTATCG
>DASVOT010000179.1:0-3649 GCA_036383235.1 Chryseosolibacter sp. | reverse complement strand
CTGGACGAGCCACACCTTAACCTATAACGCGGCGACCTCCACGCTGACCTATTATATCAACGGATCCACGGCGGCCACCAAAACCGCTCCGTGGACAGGCCCTATTACTTTTGCCAATAGTGGCCCGGTGGTCATGGGTACCGTGCAGTTTCAGACGACGCCAAGCCTCACCAATCACGGGCCCGAAGACTGGGCGGGTTACCTCACAGGAGCCATCGACGAAGTGCGGATCTACAATAAAGCCCTTACCCCGGAGCAGGTCAATGCGCTGGTCGTGCTGCAGGGAAAAGGGAAATAAAGACTGAATTATGCGTGATAAAAAATTTCCGGAGCGCATCCGGAAATTTTTTTTTGCCCGGGCGCGGCATTCTTTCGCATTCCGCAGGCTTTTGCATGACGCCACGGCAGGGATTGCTGACTCGGTTCAGGGTCAGCGCATAAGAAGGAACGCGCCGCATGCACATCACCCTGAAAATTCCCTGAAAAAAGTTTTCCCGCCACGTCCAATTTGGATAAGTTCGTTTGTTATTGGGCGTAATCACATAGTAACAATTTAAATCGCGAAAAAAATGGATGAGTACGTCTTAATTATGAGGCATCAGGATGGCACCAAGATCGCTTCTCCTGAGCAAATGCAGGTGTGGATGAAACAAACCATGGACTGGATCGGCGGAATTGCCGCTCAAAACAAATTCACCACCGGAATCGGCCTGCCTTTCGAAGATGCCAGGGTTGTGAGGCCGCACAACGTAGTAACCAACGGGCCCTTCGGTGACATCAAGGAAACGATCGGCGGTTACATCATTGTGAAAGCCGAGTCGGTCGACGAAGCGGTGCGGTTTGCGAAAGGGTGCCCGGTGTTACAAGGTGAGGGGAACAGTGTGGAGGTGAGAAAGATCGCGAGAGGAGATGGAGTACATTAAACGTAAAATGCCTCTGTAAACGCGGAGGCATTTTTTCTTATGGAAGAAGGACAACTCATACCGCATTTGTTTAGAACTGAATCGGGTAAAATAGCGGCTGTCCTTTGCAGACTTTTCAGCATTCGCCATATCGAGGCGGCGGAAGACATCACGAGCGAAACATTCCTCCAGGCGCTGGAGACGTGGCCGTTCAAAGGCATCCCGGAAAATCCAACGGGATGGCTATACACAGTGGCAAAAAACAAGGCGAAAAACCAGTTTCAACGCAACCGGCTGTTCGCCGGAAAAATCGCAAAACAGATCCGCGAAGACGCCGGCGTGGCCGAAGAGATTGAAATCGACCTGTCCGAAAAAAACATTTCAGACAGCCAGCTGCAGATGTTGTTTGCGCTTTGCCATCCGTCTATTCCGGCCGAAGCGCAAATAGCCCTGTCCCTTCGCCTCCTCTGCGGCTTTGGCGCGGAGGAGATTGCAAATGCGTTCCTGACCAACACGGAAACGATCAACAAACGGATGTTCCGCGCCAAGGAGAAATTGCGTATGGAGAATGTGTCCGTTGAGCTTCCAGGGGAAAGCGAAATCCCTAAAAGACTGGAGACCGTACTGACTACTTTATACCTGCTGTTCAATGAGGGTTATTACTCGGAGAGCCAGGATGCAGTCTTGCGCGAGGACCTGTGCCTGGAAGCGATGCGGCTCACGCACCTGCTCGTCGATCATCCGTTGACAGACGCTCCGCAGGTGAAGGCACTTCTCGCACTGATGTATTTTCATTCGTCGCGCTTCCCGGTGCGGAAAAACGAGAACGGAGAGATCGTCCTCTACCAGGATCAGGACGAGACTTTATGGAACCAGGAACACATCGCGCGGGGCGCCTGGTATCTGAAAGAGGGCTCGCGTGGAAACACGGTGTCGAAATACCACCTCGAGGCCGGTATCGCCTACTGGCACACGAGAAAAGAGGACACGGCGGAGAAATGGGAGAGCATTCTGCAGCTATATAATCACCTCCTTCTGCTTCAGTATTCACCGGTTGCCGCCCTGAACAGAACCTATGCGCTTTCTAAAACGCGCGGAAGGGAAGCTGCTATCCGGGAAGCGGAAAAACTTCAGCTGACAAGCAACCCCTACTACTATTCCTTGCTTGGTGAACTTTATCGCGATGTTGACAATGAAAAGGCAAAGGAGTATTTTGAGAGAGCATTCACCCTCGCCAAAACGGCTACCGACAGGAGGACGATTGCTAAAAAACTGGAAGGCATGGCCTGAAATCCAGAAGGAATCATCGCTTGAATTTTATTTTGAGAATTTACCAGTCCGGTTAATTATTTTTCCGGAAACGGTGTTGCTCACAAGACAAATCCGCCAAATGGAAAAAGTTCTTGAAATTGTGCTGAAGTCCTATCGCGATTACGCCGGGTACCTGTATTTGGAGATTACCAGGCCTTCGTGGGGAAACTATTTTTACTGGCTGATCGGGATTTCGCTGTTTTTCTTTGCGTTAGAATGGCTGCGTCCCTGGCGGAAATCGCAATCGCCCCTGAAGAAGGATTTCTGGCTGGACGTATTTTATATGTTCTTCAATTTTTTCCTGTTCTCCCTGATCGGCTTCTATGCTGTATCCAATGTGTTTGTCGCGGCTTTCAATGGTTTCCTGTCGAACGTATTCGGCGTCCAAAATCTCGTTGCCGTCCGGGTTGGCATGTTGCCCCCCTGGACGCAGTTGCTGATCCTGTTTGTTCTTCGCGATTTTATTCATTGGAACGTTCACCGCCTTTTGCACCGCGTTCCGTTCCTCTGGCAGTTTCATAAAGTCCATCACTCGGCAAAGGAGCTCGGCTTCGCCACTCACCTCCGCTTTCACTGGATGGAAACGGTTGTCTATAGAACGATCGAGTATATCCCTTTGGGAATGATCGGATTCGGCATCCAGGATTTCTTTTTCGTTCACCTTATTGCCATCAGCATCGGCCATTTCAATCACTCCAACATCCGCGTTCCCCTCGGACCACTCAAATACATCTTCAACAACCCTCAGATGCACCGCTGGCACCATGCCAAGAATTTTCCCCCCAGGTACCCCTACGGTATTAACTTCGGA
The DNA here is from genome assembly GCA_036383235.1 of Chryseosolibacter sp. GTDB lineage: Bacteria > Bacteroidota > Bacteroidia > Cytophagales > Cyclobacteriaceae > Chryseosolibacter. Next base: position 625 of record DASVOT010000179.1, on the reverse strand, counting down.
ATTTCGCTGAGCGTGTGGGATTACCTGTTTGGCACTGCGGTTATCCCGCATGACGGGGCCGCGGTTGAATTGGGATACCCGGGCGAAGAGGAGATGCCGGAGAATTTCGCGGGACAGTCCTTTTTTCCTTTGTCGCGAAAGAAAAACCCGGTGAAGCCGGACCCTTCCGAGAAACAGGAACAGAGCGGTGTACTGGCGAAGTGACCGGAAGCAAAGCTCTCCGCTGTGCTCAGGACTTTAAATGCCGGTGAATTCTGTTATCTTTCCGATACCGGAGCGCAGCCATTTTTGCTTCACCTATGCCGCCTTGGAGAAATGTAATTGCGCGCCTTAACAAACTCGTTCGTCAAATGAAGGCCATCGTGCTTGGAGCCACCGGAATGGTTGGAAAGGGTGTCTTGCTGGAATGCCTGGCGGATCGCAGAGTGGAGAAAGTCCTCGTGATCAACCGCCGTCCCCTGAATATCGTTCATGAAAAACTCGTTGAGAGAATTCACGCTGACTTCTTCGATTTCTCTCCCATCAAGGGCGAGCTCAGCGAATACGACGCGTGCTTTTTTTGTCTCGGCACAACCTCGGTGGGGATGAGCGAGGACCAGTACCGGAAAATAACCTACGACCTGAC
>DASVOT010000178.1:0-4709 GCA_036383235.1 Chryseosolibacter sp. | reverse complement strand
GACGACGCGGAAACCTCAAGCGCTCCGTTTGAATTCATCTATGGCGACCAGCTTAAGGATCTCGCTGCGATTCTGAAGCAGACGGATGCCGGAGGTGCTTTTGAGGGCAAATACCAGAATCTCAGGCAGGCGGCGCGCATCTTGAAGGCCTTCCTCTTTCACCGGCTGACAGATTATTATGGAAGCATTCCATATTCGGAAGCGCTGCAGGTGGAACAGAAGGTGTTCTTTCCCAAATACGACAAGCAGAAGGACGTCTATGCCGACCTGCTGAAAGAGCTTGACGAGGCCACGGCTGCGTTCGGCCCTGCAGACCCGACGGACGGCTTCGCCGCTGCAGACCTTTACTACGACGGCGACATCGACAAGTGGAAGCGGTGGGGCTATTCGCTAATGCTGCGCCTGGCTATGCGCGTATCAAACGTCGATCCGGGGATGGCCAATACGTACGTTGCAAAGGCTGTCGCCGGAGGAACGTTCGAGAGTAACGACGACAACGTTTGGGTTCCCATGGACGTAGGACCGAGCTTGTGGGTGAATCAAAACGGTATATCCCGCGCATTCTATCCGGGCGACGGAGGGCAGACCACTTTTCTCAGCAAAACCCTCATCGACTTTTTGAAAGGGGCCGATCCAGGCACTACTGCCGATGACGATCCGAGGCTGATGATCATCAGCGGCGGAATCGCGCGATGGGGAGCCGATATCGCCGGGAAACCTGATTTTCAGGTGATCGACGGTGACCCGCTGGACCAGAAGGGTATGCCCAACGGCATGAACCAGTCGTTGCTTGATGCAATGGAAGGCCATCATGTCAGCCTCGATTCAACCTATTCGAAGATCAATTACCTCTTTCTTCAGAGAGATGAGCCATACATGCTCATGAATTATGGAGAGGTTGAGCTGCTGTTGGCGGAGGCCGCACAAAGAAGCATTGGGGGACTGACCCCGGCCGAAGCGGAGGCGCATTATGACGAAGGAGTGAAAGCTTCTATGCAGATGCTGGTCAAATACGATGAAAGCTTCGAGGTGTCGGATGCCGAAGTGACAGATTACCTGAACACTTATCCGTATGGCAGCCGCGATCCCCTCCAAATGATCGGGGAGCAGCTCTGGGTGAACCATTTCCTGAACTGGTGGGAAGCATGGTCAGACTGGAGAAGAACGGGATATCCGGTGCTTACGCCGGTGAATTATCCTGGCAATGTGACGGGGGGGACCATTCCTCAGCGGCTTAAGTATCCGAACGCGGAAGCCGCGGGCAATCCCAACTACGCCACGGGCGCGACGAAGCCTGACGCTTATACTACGAAGCTTTGGTGGGCAGGCGGACCGGAATAACGGACCCGGTGCATGCTTTCGATGTTGACTTCAAGAGGCTGTCCCGAAAGGACAGCCTCTTTCATTGAGATGGCACACCGATGGATCGGCGAAGTCCAGGGATCTCCGGGTAAGTAAGCATCGTTCTGTGAGCGGAAAGTTCTTATTTCACTTTTTGAAACAGCAATGCTTTGGCATTGTTGCGGGCGACCAAAAGCTTCTCCGCACCGTTTACGTGGATGAGAGCCGCGTCGCGCACCTGGCCTTCAACATACAGCCCGGTACTGCGCGGTGGAACGTAGCTGAAATTTTTGTTTTTGCCGCCTTTTAGGAAGACGCCCCTGCTGGCATCATGCCGGCCGACCTGGGGTTTCATTTCATAGAAATTACCCCCCAGCCATATGTCGATCAGACCGTCTCCGTCCAGATCATGCGCCACAATCCCAAATACGGGTGACACTTGCGCCTCCCAGGGCAGGGCGGCAAGGTGAAACTGGCTGCCTCCATCGTTCCACAGGATCGCGCTCTCGAGATAATTCGCCGTGTAGGCGATCGAGCGCTTCAGCACCTGAGGGTTGAACAAAGAATCATAACTCTTGTAAGCGTAATCCGCGTATTTCAGGATGCTTCTTCTCAGCGCGGGAAGCTGCGCGGTGATCTCCGGTTTTGTCGCGAAAGGGTAGGGGTGATCGTCCAGGGGCGCATACCAGTTGATGACGAATTCGCTTTTCCCGTTGTCGTCGAAATCGTTCACATACATCGTTAGCGGTTTTGACGCGGAAGCTTTGAACTTCGTATTCAGGCCCCAGTTGCCCAAGACAAAATCCAGATCGCCATCCTGGTCGAGGTCCGCCGGCTCAATTCTTGTCCACCATCCGTTGCTGGCGGGAATGGCGCGCGGATCTTCGATGGAGCCGTCTTTATTTTTATAAATGTTTATTCCAGTCCAGTCGCCAACGACGATGAGTTCTTTAAAGCCATCCGCATCCACGTCCGTCCATGTTGCATCGGTCACCATACCGGCTTTCGCAAGCGAAGTCGGAGTCATATCGGTCAACGCTCCATTCATGTTCACCAGGAGAAAATTCCTGGGCGGCAAGCCGTAATTACCGGGGACACTACGGGCGCCCAGGAAGACATCGACGTCGCCATCCTTGTCAAAATCTTCCGTTTCGAGCGCGGAGAAATTGCCGATTAGAGTCGGAATGGCATTCGGCGCCGCCGTGAAATTTCCGGCTCCGTCGTTCGCATAAAAGCGAAGCAGGAACTTGCTGTGGTCAGCCTCGACTTCGTTGCCACCGGATCCGATCAGAAGGTCGGCATCCCCATCGCCGTCGTGGTCGAAGAGCGCTCCGCAGGTGCTTTCAAATTCGGCGTCGTGCGTGAAGGCCGGACATTTTTTAAATTCGAAGCGTCCATCCGGTTTCTGAAGGAAGAGTTTATCGGGATCGCCGGCTGCGCCCAACAGCACAAAATCTTCGCGGCCGTCTTTATTGACATCTCCCGTAATCAGCCTGGGCCCTTCTGTCGAAAGCATGCGATGTAGGAGTCCTTCATAATTAAAATCATTATACAGGTTCTCATGGTGCGCCGCGTTCGAGGGAAGGGAGTTGCCGGTGACGTCCCTAAACGTGGTGGCCAGCTCTTTCGCCGCGGGTGCCGGAATCGTTGTGGCCTGGTCGTGATCGAGCACGATCGTCCGGTTGCACGCGACATTCCGCATCACCTGAACGTTCCGATCCGGCCACGTGACCTTCAGCTCGTCAACAACATCCGCCCGGCCGACGCCAAACAGCAGGGACGGCTCGATGCTGCTTTCAAACCCGCGCGTGTTGAAGTTTTGCAGGGTTTTGACGTGCCCGTTTATATTCAAGGTTACTTCGGAGCCGATACCGAAGGCATTCTGCGCGTAGCCTTTAAACCTGATCTTGAGGAAACGATTTCCGGATCGTTCACTGGTCTCATTTCGGTAGACGAAGGCAGGGGAATTGATATTGTTGACGACCAGGTCGAGGTCTCCGTCGTTGTCGAGATCCGCGTAAGCGGACCCGTTGCTGAAGGAGGGTTGGGAAAGGCCGAGGCTGTCTGAGCGATTTGTGAAAAAAAGATCGCCCGCATTCTGGAAAGCGTAATTCTTTAATGGTTTAGAAGGCATGTAGGAGATGAGGTCGCGGTAATCCAGCTTGCCTTTCACGGCGATTATTTTTTTCCTGTTTTCACTGTCGGCGATGAATTCCCTGAAATCCATTGACATGAGGTCGCGCAGGATGCCGTTGCTGATGAAGATGTCTTTGTTGCCATCGTTCTCAAAGTCAAAGATGAGCGCGCCCCAGCTCCAGTCCGTGGCCGCGATACCGGAGAGGAGCGCGATCTCCTGGAAGTGTGCCGTGCCGTCATTGAGGTGGAGGCAGTTTTGCGTGAACTGATAGTGGAAATTGGCGCGATACTTCAGGTCCTCCAGGTGATAGGGATCGAAAGTGATGGTCGTTTTCAAGCGCTCGTTATCTGCAGGTAGCATGTCCGTAGTGACAATCTCCATGTCACCATCGTCATTGAGGTCGCTGATGTCGGCGCCCATGCTGGAGGTGGAGCAGTAGTTGATCCGGTTGATAAGCTCCTCGGAGAACCGGCCGTCGCCTTTGTTGATATACAGGTAGTCCCGTTCCCAGAAGTCATTGCTGATGTAAATGTCCGGGAGGTGGTCGTGGTTGAGGTCGCTCACCGCCACGCCGAGGCCGAATCCGATTCCGCTGCTGTAGATGCCGGCTTGCGCCGTGATGTCGGTGAAGTGGCCGCCGTCGTTGCGCATGAGCTTGTCTCCACCTTCGGAGGGTTGTTCCCTGACTTGCCTGTACAATTCTATTTTACCCGGATCTTTGAAGCTGTTATTGAGGATGTAGCAGTCGAGGTCTCCGTCAAGGTCGAAATCGAAAAAAGCGGCGTGGGTGGTGTAGCCTTTGTTGTTGAGATTGTATTCCGCGGCTTTTTCTGAAAAGGTGAGATTTCCGTTGTTGATGAATAATTCGTTTTCCCGAAGTCCGCCCGCCACGTCGCCCGAATTGCAGGCATAGATGTCGAGCAGGCCATCGCCGTTAACATCGGCCATCGTTGCGCCGGTGCTCCAGGCCATGGTGCCGCCAACGCCCGCTTTTTCGGTGATGTCTTCGAAGAGAAAATTGCCCTTGTTGAGATAGAGTCTGTTCTTTTCCTGGTTGGACGTGAGATAAATATCGGGCAGGGAATCTCCGTTGATGTCGCCGATTGCCACTCCGCCCCCGTTGTAGTAATTGCGGTATGTGAGAATGTTGAAGTTTTCCGCGTCGACGACCTTGTTTACGAATGTGATGCCGGTTTTTTCAGGAGGAAGCAGCGTGAAGATTTTTTCATTG
>DASVOT010000177.1:0-4109 GCA_036383235.1 Chryseosolibacter sp. | reverse complement strand
AGTATCGAACGACGGGGTTGAGTGCGCCGTGTTAGGAACCTTCGCGCTTTGCGAACAGGTTTCCAGAATAAATTCCTCGAGCCGGCTCAAATAGGTAAGCACGATAAAATTGTTTAGAAGGGATCTTCCGCTGTACTGTCTGTCTCTGCGAAGAACAGCATTTGGGAATACGCCGCGGACAAACTTACCCTCGTCGAAATCTTCCTTGGCATATGCCATCTGGTTATAGGTCAAAGTCCATTTACCATTGGGTTTACCCTTTTCGACCTTGCCTTTGGCGACGATCCCACTGGTGGCCGTGTTTCCGCCTACCGGTCCCTCGAATTCACCGGTGCCCTCTTTTACTTTCACGGCTCCTTTGGCGTCAGAAAAAGTGATCAGCAGTGTATCGGTCCCTTCTATTTGGATGGTTCTTTCCGGCAGTCCGGAATCGTAGAAATACTCCAGGCGGCCGACAGGGTGATCATTCTCAAAATTTCCTCGCATCCGGATTTTTCCATTTGCATAAAATACTTCGAAATGTCCATTCTTTTTCCCGTGCAAATAGCGTCCGGTGCCTAGCAGGATGTCACCATTTTGGTAGTCGCGGTAGTAACTGTTAAAGTTTCCCTCATTATCTACGCGGATATAACGAGTGAACGTTGCACACTTTTGCTCGGAAAACCGGTAGTTGTCGTTGAAGAACATTTTTACGCTATCATCCTTGATGAACTCATAAAACACCGGCGTTGCCTCCTGTGCAAATGGCGTCGCCGGGACACTCAGACATAGCAGCAGAGACAAATAGAACCGGATAATTGAACAGAGCTGTAGCATAAAACCGAGGGTTCAAGCTTCATTACATGATGCGGTCGACAGGATCTTGCCTTTTTGGTTCGATTCAGGTCCGTCCGTCTCCCTCGAGACCACCCCTGAGTCCTTGATCCAGTCCGTCCAATCGGTGGTAAGAAAACTTACCGGTCTTGAGCCCCTTATTCCGGAGACCATCCGATTTTTTCAGCCGGCACCCGAGTATCCTGTCGACTCTTTTGGAAACTCCTTCAATCCGCTCTGGCGCCGTCTTGCCAATTATCCCGCCTTTATTGGAGGTTTCCTTCATTCCTCACGCAGCTGCATGATGCGACGATGAGGAAGAGGGCAACGGACTTAGCACCAGCTTTTTCATTGATTTTAAACTGAAGCGGTCAATAAATTTAGTAAAATTCCTACTTCTTGTGTCGGTCGGACAATACGCGCTCAACCTGGTTCAGTGAATAACCTTTGGCCTGTAGCAGTACAAGATAGTGATAAATGAGGTCAGCCGCCTCGTTCAAAAACAATTCCTTGCTGTCGTCTTTCGCCTCGATGACGAGCTCGACCGCTTCTTCCCCTACCTTCTGCGCAATTTTGTTCATGCCTGACTCGAAAAGCGCCGTGGTATAGGATCCTTTCTTCGGATTCGATTTGCGGTCCTGGATAAGCTTTTCGAGCGAAGATAAATTCCAGCCCGCGTTTGTTTCATTGAAACACGTATCGGCACCGGTGTGACAGGCGGGGCCGGCTGGATGAACTTTCACCAGAAGGGTGTCCTGGTCGCAATCCGCCAGCACCTCGACCAGATGAAAATAATTCCCGGAGGTTTCTCCTTTCGTCCACAGGCGCTGTTTGCTGCGGCTGAAAAATGTGACCTTCTTTTCCCGGATGGTTTTTTCCAATGCTTCCTCATTCATAAAGCCCAGCATGAGCACGACATTTGAGGCGGCATCCTGGACGATGCAGGGTACCAGGCCGCCGGCCTTGGAGAAATCGATTTGTCCTGAATCAATCATAATCTTGTTACTACAATGTTCACTCCTAAAGTCTCACGCCGATGTTCCGGTCTGCCAGGTACCGCTTCAGGTCCGGGATCCGAATTTCACCAAAGTGAAAGATACTGGCTGCGAGCGCCGCATCTGCCTTGGCCAGGACGAAGACATCCATGAAATGTCCTGCCTCGCCGGCGCCACCGGAAGCGATGACCGGTATGGTCAGCAGCTCATGCAGTTTTTTCAGCGCGTCGAGCGCAAATCCCTTTTTTGTGCCGTCGTGATCCATGCTCGTGAAAAGGATCTCGCCGGCGCCGCGGGTCTGCCCTTCCTTCGCCCAGGAGAACAACCGCCTCTCCGTGGGCTTCTTTCCCCCATGTGTATGAACGATCCACTGATTTTCGATCCTCCGGGCGTCGATAGCCAGAACGATGCATTGCGAGCCGAAGGCCTTCGACAGTGCGTCGATCAGAGACGGATCTTTCACCGCGGCAGAGTTGACGCTCACCTTGTCTGCGCCGGCCTCCAGCAGCGGCGCCACATCCGCCACGCTGCTGATACCGCCGCCGACCGTGAAAGGAATATTAATGTGCCGCGCGATGTCCTTCACCAGGGAGGCGAACGTTTTCCTTCCTTCATTCGTAGCGGAGATATCGAGAAAAACCAGCTCATCAGCACCCTGCTGCGCGTACATAGCCGCCAGCTCCACCGGATCACCGGCATCGCGAATGTCGACAAAATTTACGCCCTTGACTGTGCGGCCATCTTTTATGTCGAGGCAGGGTATGATTCGTTTCGTTAACATCCTGACGTGTTCCTGTTTTTGACTGTTTAGTATCTCTGGTCCAGGGCGCCGATCACCGATCACCAAGTTCCCCCAGCTTGATTCGTCCCTCGTAGATCGCTTTGCCGATGATCACTCCGTTCACGTTTATATTTCTCAATTGTTCAAGGTCTTGCATGCCGCTAACCCCTCCGCTGGCAATCAGCTTAATTGAGGGAAAAGACTCAAGGAGCTTCCTGTACAATCCGATGTTGGGTCCCTGCAGCATGCCGTCCACGCTGATATCGGTACAGGTGACGTACTGGATTCCTTTCTTTAAATAGTCGGCGACAAGATCAAAGACCGAGACGGCGGAATTCTCAAGCCATCCGCTGATGGCGATCTGTTCGCCTTTCACATCCGCGCTGAGGATGATCTTCTCGCTTCCATAAACGTCAATCCATTCTTTGACAAGGTCGGGATTCCTTACGGCGATGCTTCCCAGGTTCACTTGTTTTACACCGGCCTCGAGCAAGCTTTTGATCTCTCCCTCCGTTTTGATGCCGCCGCCGAAATCAACTTTCAGGCTCGACGTTGCCGTGACGGATTCAATCGCCTTCCAGTTCACGACCTTTCCTGCCTTCGCGCCGTCGAGATCGACAAGGTGCAGGTATTCCAGCCCGGCGTCCTCAAAACTCCTGGCAACCTCCGCTGGGTTTTCGTTGTACACTTTCTTGCTCCCGTAGTCGCCCTGTGTGAGGCGCACGCACTTTCCGTCGATGATATCGATAGCAGGGATGATCCTCATAAGTCGAGAAAACTTTTCAGAACGAGCTCACCCGCGGCCGCTGACTTCTCCGGGTGGAATTGAACCGCGTAGAAATTGTCACGGTGCATCGCCGCGCTGAACGGGACTATATACTCCGTAACAGCCGAAGTGCATCGATTGACCGGCACATAGTAGCTGTGTACAAAATAAGCGTTCTGGCGATCGACCGCAGGGTTGATCCACCCGTCCGTGAGCCTGAGCTGGTTCCATCCCATATGCGGAACTTTCATGTCGGCTGTGGCCTCAAAACGCTTCACCTCTTCTTCGAAGATACCGAGACAGCGCACGTCATTCTCCGCGGAGTGCCTGCACATCAGCTGCATGCCCAGGCAGATTCCGAGCACGGGCTGTTTGAGATTGCTGATGAGCGAATCAAGGTTCCTTTCCCGCAGGTATTTCATCGTCGTGCTGGCCTCACCCACACCCGGGAAGATGACCTTGTCAGCCTTCTGAATGGCTTCTTTTTCTTCCGTGATGGAAAAGTCTATTCCCAACCGCTCCAGCGCGAACGACACCGATTGAATGTTTCCTGCGTTGTACTTGATGATGACAATACTCATTTCAACTTCCCTGGTTTAGAACTCCTCCACATCTTGGGCTTCGACAGGCTCAGCCACCGGGCTTCGACAGGCTCAGCCACCGGGCTTCGACAGGCTCAGCCACCGGGCTTCGACAGGCTCAGCCACCGGGCTTCGACAGGCTCAGCCACCGGGCTTCGACAGGCTCAGCCAAC
>DASVOT010000176.1:0-2351 GCA_036383235.1 Chryseosolibacter sp. | reverse complement strand
GCCCAGGAGGCGATGGGCGTCCTGGCGATGACGGTGTAGAACCGGAATATTCCCAGGAACCCGACGTTGACCCGGATGGTGGCAAGCAACGCGCCGGCCGGACCGGGTGCTTTGTCTTTTGCATCGATTCCCACCGTGTACATGGGAACCAGTCCCGCCTTCGCCGTGAAGCCCGTGAAGATGAACAGGAAGGCAAGCTTAAGCCAGAAGGTGTTCAGGGGCGCGGCGTTGGCGATTAACGTTGTGTAGGTCAGGTCTCTCAAACCGCGCTGTTGCATGGCGATGGTGAGGAACAGGATGCCAATGAATACCAGGGTGATGCTGATGGAGCATACAAAAATGTATTTCCACGTCGCTTCGAGTGTCCGTTCGTTCCGGTTGTGATAGATGAGTGCGGAGGCGCTGAGTGTGGTGAGCTCGACAAAGATCCAGGTGACGGCAATGTGATTCGACAGGTATGCAGCGCTCAATGCGGCGAGCAGGATCAGCATGGAGGCGTAATAGATTCCCCTTTCGCGGGGAATGTTCTTGCGGTGGTTAAAGAAAACATAGCTGTGGTAGAATGCGGGAAGACACAGGACGCTGAGTATTCCCAGGAAGATCAGGCTGAGGGCATCGAATGTGAAATATCCGGATTCAGTTTCGCCCTTGTGGAGCCAGGCATAAGAGGCGAGGGCCCATTGGAGCGCGATGAAGGACCACAGGATCACAAAGCCGGCCGCCCGGTTCCGTATAAGAAAAAGCATCAGCGCAAGAAGGAGGGTCGATATCAGATAGATCCTGATCATGGTTTCGGGTCAGTCTTTTAGTTGTCGTAATTGCTCGGCGTCGTGCTCTTTCAACACATCGCCGATCCGGTTCACAAAGATTCCAAGCAGGAGCACGCTGACAAAAATGTCGAGCATGATCCCGACGTTCACGATCATCGGCATTTCGCTGCCGACGGCGAGCGAGAGCACGAAGACGCCATTTTCAATGATGAGAAATCCCATCACGTGGGTAATGATCTTTCGGCGTGAAACGATGATATACAAGCCGGTGAAGAGCGAAGACAGGGCTACGACGAAGAAGAGGCTCTTGAGCTGCTCGTCGTGGAGGGTGTTCGACAACAGGAACGAGCCGATGATGATGCCGGTGATGATGACCACGGAAATGAAATTGGATACGAACGGCTCCGCTTCCCGGGTGAGGTTATTTTTTTTAATGACGTAATTCAGGAACATGGGAATGGCCACTGCCTTGAAAACGACCGTCTCAAACAGGATAAAGATCAGGTTGGCAATGTTGATCTCGATCAATTCGATGAAGGCCACCCCGAACAGGACGAGTCCTTGCACGGCGAGGATGACGATGTAGGTGTAGAGCCGGTTGGCCACTACCACGTAGATAAGGCTGATGATGAGGACGATGAGCAATGTATTCGTCATATAAATTCTTTCTTAAACCATTCTTCCGAGCATGAGCAGCACGCCCATAAAAATCAACAGTGAAATGGAAGTGAGCGTAAAAATAAATTGCGCGTTGTGGCTCATCCTGAATCGCGCCATGAAAGACTCGATCGCGCCGGCGGTGATGGCAAAGAGCACCTGGACGCCGGCAAACACGAGGACGGAGTAATACAGTGGCATGCCCGGCGAGATAAAGATGTTGGCGATCAGCGCCCCGTAAAGCGCAAACTTGAGATGGGCGGTTTGCAGGATGAGGGCAAGGTCGAATCCGCTGTTGTCCAGCACCATCACTTCGTGGATCATGGTCAGCTCCAGGTGGGTTTTCGGATCGTCCACGGGCATGCGGCTGTTTTCAATCATCGCGAGGATGACGAACACAAAAGTTGCCAGCGCCGCCAGCGTATAGGAGATGTATGATCCGAACTGGAGGTTATGGAAGATACCGTAAAAAGAAGTGTGGCCTGTGAACAAGGCCATGGAACCCATGAGGACGAAAAATGCGGGTTCTGCCAGCATCGAGTAAAGCGCTTCGCGGCTGGCGCCCATCCCTTCAAAACTGCTTCCGGTATCCATGGCCGAGACGATCATAAAAAATTTCCCCAACGCCAGGATGTACGCGAAGAAGACGAAGTCTCCCGGGAACGAGAGGATTCCCGGATAATCGCCGAAGGGCATCAGCAATATTGCGGTGAGCACTGCGGAGAAATAGATGGCCGGCGCAACCCGGAAGATGATGCTGGTAGTTTCGCTGTAAACGGTGCCTTTGCGAAGCAGGCGCCATATATCTTTCATGGGCTGAAGGATGCCGGGGCCCTTCCGTCCCGAGAAGATGCTCTTGGTCCGGATCAGGATACCTGTGAAAAACAGGCTGGCCAGTGTAATAAGGATGAAGCTCATCATAAA
>DASVOT010000175.1:0-11969 GCA_036383235.1 Chryseosolibacter sp. | reverse complement strand
CTATTACCTTCCCGCTGAGGGAAAGGAAGCGGAGATTCTCAACAAGGTCACGGCCGAAAAAAGCGGCATCGATCTGAACGCGTGGATCAGTATCGACACCTCGGGAAAAGTCACAATCACGAACCATCGCGCGGAGATGGGACAAGGAGCTTTTCAGTCCGTTCCACAGATCATTGCCGAGGAACTCGAAGTAGACCTCAATGACGTCAATATCATTTTTGCCGAGGGAAACAGCGCCAAATACGGGAGCCAGGTGACCGGAGGCAGCTCTACGGTGCGGGGCACCTACAAAAAATTATTGCAGCTCAGCGCCTCCGCCCGCGAAATGCTCATCCAGACGGCGGCAAAAAGATGGAATGTCGAGCCGGCCTCCTGTTACGCCGAAAACGGCTCTGTCATTCACAAAGCTTCCGGAAAGAAACTCGGCTATGGAACCCTGGTTGAAGAGGCGTCGAAGCTTGAAGCGCCGAAAGACGTCGAATTGAAAGCCATAAAAGATTACAAGATCCTTCGCAAGCCCTTACCGCGCCAGGATACGCCTCTTAAAGTAAATGGAAAAGCCATTTTCGGTATCGATAAGAAATTGCCTGGCATGTTGTATGCCGTTGTCGAACGCAACCCCAGGTTCCTTGGAAAAGTGAAAACCTTCGACGACTCGGAAACGAAAAAAGTGCCTGGCGTCAGGCATGTGTTGAAAGTGCAGATGAATGTATTTGCAACGACGCGCGAGGGCGTCGCCGTGGTCGCCGACAACGTATGGGCTGCTATGCAGGGCAGAAAAGCGCTGAAGGTGGAATGGGACGACAGCGGATTTGACCACCCTGGAACCGAACAGCTCTATGCGAAAATGCGTGAACAGCTCGAAAAAGGAGATGTGATCTCGTACAAGACAAAGGGCGAAGTCGACCGTGTCTTTGATAAAGCCTCTGCTAAGGTAGAAGCCATGTACGAGACGCCGTATGAGTCTCACAGCTGTATGGAGCCGGTCAACTGCACAGCAAACGTCGCCGGTGACAAATGTGAGATCTGGGGACCTATCCAGGGCCCCGACTGGATCCAGGACGACCTGAGCAAGCAATTGGGAATCCCCAAAGAAAATGTCACGGTGAATATGACCTTTCTGGGAGGAGGCTTCGGTCGTAAAGCGTTTACCGACTATCCTCATGAAGCAGCCGTGATATCAAGAGAGATTAAAGCGCCCGTCCAGGTGTTGTGGACACGCGAAGACGACATGACCCAGGGACCCTTCAGACCAGGCATGATCTACCAATGCACGGGAGCCTTGGACGCGGACGGAAACATCGAAGCCTTCCGCACCAGGATGGCGGGTCAGAACATGGACCATCAATGGGCCGGCGCAAACAAGCTCAACTACAACAGCAGCGTAACCGAAGGTTTTCTGGAAGGATACCTCGACAATCTTCCTCATTACAGTTTCGGCGATGCGCCGCTTGATTCGCCCATCCCCGTCATGTGGTGGCGCTCGGTGTATGCCTCCACAAATGGTTTTGCATTTGAAAGCTTTATGGATGAGCTCGCGGTCAAAGCGGGGAAAGATCCGATGGAATTCCGGAAAGCTCATACCGGAGGTGGCCGCTACCATCAACTGATCGACAGGCTGGAAGAAGTGAGCGGATGGAAATCAAGAGGAAAAAACACAGGCTACGGCGTCGCGATAACCGAATGCTTTGCCAGCATCGTCGGGGAAGTGGTGAAAGTTTCAAAGAACAGCGATGGAAAGGTGAAGATTGACAAGGTGTGGGCGGTCATGGATTGCGGTTGGTATGTCAACCCGGATATTATTCGCGCACAGGTCGAGGGGAGTATCGTCATGGCGTTGGGCGCTGCGACCAAACACGCTACCCGCTTCGAAGACGGCAAAGCGGTGCAAAAGAATTTCAACGCCTACCTCATGCCGCGGATCCCGGATATTCCTGAGATCGAAGTGCATGTGATGGACAACGAGGAAAACGCGGGAGGCGTTGGTGAACCCGGTTTGCCGCCCTTCACACCCGCGTTAACGAATGCGATCTTTGACCTTACCGGCAAGCGCATACGAACCCTGCCCTTTAACCTTGACGAAGTCTGACCTGGGCAGTTCACGATTCATACTCGGAAGGGAAGCGGTCTGCGGGTCGCTTCCCTTGTTTTACATATAGAAAGAATGAAAACAAACTAAACTAAATGATCCCATCCATGAGGAACCGCTTGCTCGCTTTAACACTGCTCTCTGCCGCCTGCTTTTTTTCCTTTCAGCAAAAACAGAAATTCGACCTCAAGGCGAGCATCGCCCGCGGGAAAGAGATCTATATCGGCCAGTGTATGTCGTGCCATATGGACGAAGGACAGGGAATTGAAGACGTCTATCCTCCCCTTGCCAAATCCGATTACCTGATGGCAGACAAGAAGCGCTCCATTGACAACGTGATCCATGGCCTGTCTGGCGAGATCAAAGTGAATGGCAAGTCTTACAATACGGAGATGACCTCTTTCGATCTCACCGACGAGCAAGTCAGCGACGTGTTGAATTATATCCGTAATTCCTGGGGAAACAGGAGCAAGGCGGTGACACCGGAAGAGGTAGCCGCTTGTCGTAAATTATAAAACGCCGGGATCCTTCTTCCCGGGTTTGCGATCCTTGAAAATAGAGGAAAATCTTTCTAAATTTCTCAACCTGAAAAACATGAAGGAGCAGAAAGCCATCATCGACGCGTTTCAAAAGACGGATGTTTCCGCACGAAAGGTTGCACTTGCCACCGTCGTGCAGGTGCGGGGTTCTTCCTATCGCAGCCCCGGCGCCCGGATGCTCATAACCGATGACGGAAAATGGGTCGGCTCCATCAGTGGTGGCTGCCTGGAAGGAGACGCCCTGCGCAAAGCACGCCAGGTAATGACGGAAGGAAAGCCGCTCACAGTGACGTATGATACAAGCGAAGACAGCAACCAGAATCTCGGCATCGGCCTGGGTTGCAACGGGATCATCGATGTTCTTATTGAGCCCGTGGCCGACGCGCACAACCCAATCAGGCTTTTTGAAAAGATTGCCTCGCTGAATGAACCCGTCGCACTCGCAACGGTCTTCTCCCACGCCCGGTATACAGGAGAGAAATTGCTTCTCGGCGCCGACCGCAAAGTATCCATCCCATTTTCCAATGAGGCGTTGAATAAGTTGGTGGTACCTGATCTTATAAACGTCTTTGAAAGCGGAAAATCGGAAGCAAAAAAATATCGGCTGGAAGGCGAGGAGGTGGGCGTATTTGTAGAATTGATTCAGCCCTCAATTTCATTGATGATCTTCGGCGGCGGGTTCGACGCCAGACCCGTGAGCCAGCTTGCAAAAAACCTGGGATGGGAAGTGACCGTAACGGATGAATGCGTGGCGCACATCGCTCCGTTATTTTTTCCAACGGCAGATAAGCTATCGCTCTGCCAGCGGGAATTTATCGACCGGGACTTCCGCATCACTCCTTTTACCGCCTGTGTGCTGATGTCGCATAACTATGAATATGACCGCGACGTGCTGAGAAAACTTTTGTCGTCTCCGACACCTTATATCGGGATACTCGGCCCCAGGAAGCGTTTCGATAAAATGATCGCCGAGTTTGAAAAGGAGAACATCCGCTTATCCGCCGACGATCTTCATCGTATCCATTCTCCTGTCGGCCTCGACATCGGCGCCGAAGCCCCGGATGAAATCGCCCTGAGCATTATCTCGGAGATCCAGGGAAAATTTGCCAACCGCTCCGGCGGATTTCTGAAATACCGCAACGCACCCATCCACCATCGCGATTCCAGGAGCGACCAGGTCTTCAAACAGGTGTATCTCGCCGACCGGCCCAATACAAAGTCCATTAATCTGTGACGCGGGAAAAGTCCCCCGTCTTCGCCAGACAAATGAATTATGCTGCAATCATCCTTGCCGCCGGATCTTCTTCCCGCATGGGGCGTTCAAAGCAGCTGCTCGAAGTCGACGGCGAAAAACTCCTGATTAGAACAATCCGGGCGGCGTTGGAGACAGGGCTTAAGGATGTGGTCGTGGTTATCGGCCACCATGAAGAAATCCATCGCAAGGAAATCGATAAGCAGCCGGTGGAAATAGTCTACAACCCCACCTGGCAGCGTGGCATGGGCAATTCCCTGAAAGCGGGATTGTCACATCTGATGATGAATCACCCGTCTGTTGATGCGGTGATTCTCCTGGTATGCGACCAGCCACACCTCTCCGGCAACGTGCTGACCACCCTGATTCACCGGTATGAGGAAACAGGAAAGCCCATTGTTGCATCCCGTTATTCGGGAATGCCGGGCGTGCCGGCTCTCTTCGATAAAACATTTTTCGCAAAGCTGACGGCCATTCCGGACGAGGAAGGCGCCAAAAAGATCATTCTCCGCCACCCGTCCGATACAGTGACCGTCGAATTCCCGGGCGGGGCCGTCGATCTCGATACGATAGAAGACTACAACGCGTACCAGTCGAAAGGCAAAGAATAATCCGCGTCTTTCGCCAGGGCACAAAAAAAGCCATCCGGAAAACCGGACGGCCTTTGATCTCTAAAATCACTTTTCGTTACACTTTAATTTCCACGTCCACTCCGCTCGGAAGTTCCAGTTTCATTAAAGCATCAACGGTCTTTGCGCTGTTGCTGTATATGTCGACAAGACGCTTATACGTGCAAAGCTGAAATTGCTCGCGCGATTTCTTGTTAACGTGCGGCGAACGCAGCACGGTGAATTTCTCCTTTTCTGTCGGCAGAGGAATAGGTCCGCTTACCACGGCTCCCGTAGCTTTCACTGCTCTTACAATCTTCTCTGAAGATTTATCCACCAGGTTGTGGTCGTAAGATTTTAGTTTAATTCTGATCTTTTGGTTCATAATATCGCGCGTTGAGGAAATCGTCTAAATCCTGCTTATTGGTTATTTATCTTCAATCAATTTAATCCTCACAATCCATCCCGGTCATCCGTTAATCCGGGTCCTTATTTTGCGACTGCCGTACCCTTAACGTCTTCTATTACTTTCTCAGCGAGGTTTTTAGGAACCGGCGCATAATGCGAGAAGGTAAGAGATGCCGAAGCGCGGCCGGAGGTGATGGTACGCAAGTCAGTAACGTAACCGAATAACTCCGCAAGCGGCACATCCGCCTTGATAACCTGGGCTCCGGCCCGGGTATCCATACCCTTCAAAGCGCCCCTTCTTCTGTTGAGGTCGCCCGTAACAGACCCGGTGTATTCATCAGGGGACAACACTTCCACTGACATGATGGGCTCAAGCAATTGAGGCCCCGCCTTCCTTGCGGCTTCTTTGAAACCCAGGCGAGCTGCCAACTCAAATGATAAGGCATCGGAGTCTACATCGTGGAAAGATCCGTGAAACAGTCTTACCTTCATCGAATCGATGGGGTAACCTGCCAGGGGTCCGTTGACCATCGCCTGCTGAAATCCTTTCTGGATAGAAGGAATGAATTCACGGGGGATCACACCGCCCACGATGTCATTGACAAATTCCAACCCTTCTTTTCCATCATCACGGGGAGAAAGTTCAAATACAATGTCCGCGAATTTACCCCGGCCACCGGTTTGTTTCTTATAGACTTCCTTGTGCTCGACGCTTTTGGTGAGGGCTTCCTTGTAAGCAACCTGAGGTGCACCCTGGTTGATCTCCACTTTAAATTCACGCTTCAGCCGATCGATGATGATCTCGAGGTGCAATTCACCCATTCCGCGCAGAATGGTCTGGCCGGTCTCCTGATCCGAATTAACCCGTAAGGTAGGATCCTCTTCCACCAGCTTACCAATAGCCATACCGAGTTTGTCGGCATCGGCCTGCTTCTTTGGCTCGATTGCATATCCGATAACCGGCTCCGGAAACACCATGGATTCAAGCACGACTTTGCGTTTTTCATCACAGAGGGTGTCACCTGTCTTAATATCTTTAAAGCCCACCACAGCACCAATATCACCGGCAGCAAGCCGTTCGATCTGGTTCTGCTTGTTCGCGTGCATCTGAAATACCCGCGAGATCCGCTCCTTGTTCTGAGAGCGGGTGTTGTATACATAAGAACCGGATTCCAGCACCCCTGAGTAGGCGCGGATAAAACAAAGGCGGCCTACGAAAGGATCGGTTGCAATCTTGAAGGCCAGCGCCGTAAATGGCTCTTTCTCATCCGGACGGATAACAATCTCGGCCTCCGTATCAGGATCATGACCGACGATATTGTCCTTGTCCAGTGGTGAGGGCAACAGCTCCATCACATAATCCAGCAGGGTTTGAACGCCTTTATTCTTGAAAGACGACCCGCAGACCATGGGTACGATCTTCATGTCGATCGTCGCCTTGCGCAGCGCGGTCAGGATCTCAGGCTCGGTAATGGTTTCAGGATCGTTGAAGAATTTCTCCATCAGCGATTCGTCATACTCAGCCACCGCTTCCAGGAGTTTTTCCCGGTAAGTCCCGACATCCTCCTTCATATCTTCGGGGATGGGAACCTCATGGTAGGTCATTCCCTTGTTTTCCTCATCCCAGACAATCGCCCGGTTGTTGACAAGGTCCACAACACCTTTGAAATTTTCTTCGGTACCGATCGGCAACTGCAGGGCTACTGCATTGCTGCCAAGCTTTTCTTTCACCTGCTTGCAGACATCCAGAAAGTCGGCACCTGCCCGGTCCATCTTGTTCACGAAACCAATGCGTGCAACCTTATAGTTGTCCGCCAGACGCCAGTTCGTTTCGGATTGAGGTTCCACCCCGTCAACCGAACTGAAGAGGAAAACCAGCCCGTCGAGCACACGCAGCGAACGGTTTACCTCAACGGTAAAATCCACGTGGCCCGGCGTATCAATGATGTTGATGTGATAGTCATGTCCGCGGTATTTCCAGGGCACAGTCGTAGCAGCGGAAGTGATGGTGATCCCTCTCTCCTGTTCCTGCTCCATCCAGTCCATGGTAGCGGCCCCTTCGTGCACCTCGCCAATCTTGTAGTTCACACCGGAATAATACAGGATCCTTTCGGTGGTAGTTGTCTTGCCCGCATCGATATGGGCGGCAATACCTATATTCCTGGTGTATCTTAAATCTCTTGCCATTACTTGTTTTGGGCTTTTTAGAATCTGAAATGTGAGAAAGCTTTGTTGGCTTCGGCCATCCGGTGGGTGTCGTCTTTCTTCTTGATGGCTGCACCTTCTCCTTTGGAGGCCGCGATGATCTCGGCGGCCAGCCTGTCCATCATCGTTTTTTCACCGCGGGCGCGGGAATATTCGATCAGCCATTTGATGCACAGGTTGATCTTCCTTTCCGGCCTGATCTCGACCGGTACCTGGAAAGTCGCGCCGCCGACCCTGCGGCTTTTTACCTCAACAGATGGCATCAGGTTGTTCATCGCCCGCTTCCATACTTCCAGACCGCTTTCGTTGGTCTTCTTTTCGACCAGCTCTACAGCGTCGTAAAAGATGTTGTAGGCAATGCTCTTTTTGCCCTCTTCCATCAGGTAATTCACAAACTTCGTTACCAGCGTATCCTGAAATTTCGGATCGGGAAGTAAGTATCTCTTTTTAGGTTTTGTCTTTCTCATGACTTCTCAGAAATTATTTTTTGGCCTTTGCCGCTGCTGCCGCCGCACCGGCTTTAGGCTTCTTCGCCCCATACTTCGACCGGCTCTGCGACCGGCCATTCACACCTGCCGTGTCAAGCGCACCGCGGATGATGTGATACCGCACACCGGGAAGGTCTTTCACCCTTCCCCCGCGGATCAATACAATGGAGTGCTCCTGCAAATTGTGACCCTCACCCGGAATATAGGCGTTCACCTCTTTTCCGTTGGTTAACCGCACCCTGGCCACCTTGCGCATGGCTGAATTCGGTTTCTTAGGGGTTGTGGTATACACACGGGTACATACACCCCTGCGCTGTGGGCAAGAATCCAGGGCGGGAGATTTAGACTTAAACGTCAATTTCTTCCTTCCTCTTCTTACAAGTTGCTGAATGGTAGGCATTTATATTCTTAAATTAATAAACCTCAAAATTAGGACTGCAAAGGTATAATATCCGGGAATGGTTACAAAATAGTTGTTCAATATTTTAACCGGGCTTCGGCAAGCTCAGCCACCAGGCTTCGGCAAGCTCAGCCACCGGGCTTCGACAAGCTCAATCAACTGCTTCGACAGGCTCAGCCAACTGCTTCGACCGCCCCGAGTGCGGGCCCCTCCTCGGCCCCTGAGCCTGTCGAAGGGGTCGAAGGCGGTCCCCGAGCCTGCCGAGGGGTGGCCCCCGAGCCTGCCGAGGGGAAGCGGGTTACGCCTCTCCCATCGCCCCACCGAAATTCATGGGGAATTTGGGCATGTCCTCCGTGCGTTTTATCGTTCCGAAAGACGCCTCGTACTTCTCAATATTGTCCTTGAGCGCCAGCAGGAATCTCTTCGCATGTTCCGGGGTGATGACGATCCTGGACTTAACCTTTGCCTTGGGCACCCCGGGCATCAGCCGGATAAAATCAATAACAAATTCACTGTTCGAATGGGCGATCATCGCCAGGTTCGAATAGATCCCCTCGGCAATTTCTTCCGTCAGCTCAATGTTGATCTGATTCTGGGCGGGCTTGTTCTTGTTTTCTTCTGCCATGGTCCTGTTCCTTATCGGTTGCTGTTTATTGGCTGAACGGAAGCTACCCGCTACAAAAAGGGCCGCTTCATAAAGAGAAAAGTCATTAGTCAAGGAGCGAACCCCGTTGACTAATGACTAATGACAATAACCAATGACCGTTGACTTCCGGTTAATCCTGAAGCTCCTTCTCCTTCGTCCTGGATTCGGGGCTGGTCAGGGCATTGTACTCGTCCTTATGGGTGACAATCAGGTCATTGAACTTGCGCTGACCGGTTCCGGCAGGGATCAGGTGACCTACGATCACATTTTCCTTCATGCCCATCAGCCAGTCGGTTTTTCCGCGGATAGCAGCTTCGCTCAATACCTTCGTCGTCTCCTGGAAGGATGCCGCCGACAACCAGCTTTCAGTCTTCAAAGACGCCTGAGTAATACCCTGAAGCGTGGGCCTGGAAACGGCAGCCAGTGCATCCCGTACCTCCACAAGCTTCTGGTCTTTTCTTCTCAGCACCGAGTTTTCATCGCGGAACTCGCGCGCGGTAATGATCTGACCGGGTTTCATCGTCGCCGAATCGCCTGCGTCCATCACCACTTTCTTGTCGATGACCGCGTCGTTCTCCTCGCGGAATACGAACTTGTCCACATACTCACCCGGCAGAAAGTTGGTATCTCCCGGATCGATGATCTCGACTTTCTGCATCATCTGGCTCACGATGGCCTCGATGTGTTTATCGTTGATCTTCACACCCTGCAGACGGTATACTTCCTGAATCTCGTTCACGAGGTACTCCTGCACTGCTGTCGGGCCCTTGATCAGCAAAATGTCGGAAGGCGTGATGCTTCCATCGGACAGAGGCTGACCGGCTTTGACAAAGTCATTGTCCTGAACAAGAATGTGCTTGGACAGGGGCACCAGGTAGCGCTTCTGCACGCCGTCGCGCGACTCGATAAAGATCTCGCGATTCCCGCGTTTGATACCTCCGTATGTCACCACGCCATCGATCTCGCTGACAACAGCGGGGTTGGAAGGATTGCGCGCTTCGAACAATTCTGTAACGCGGGGCAGACCACCCGTGATATCCCGCGACTTGCCCATCGTCCGGGGTATTTTCGCCAGTACCTGGCCGGCTTTGATCTTTTCTCCTTCATCCACCGCAAGGTGCGCCCCTACCGGGATGTTATACCCCTTCGTTTCATTCTTTCCTTTTACCACCACCGCAGGGTTCTTCGTCTTGTCCCGGGTGTCGGTGATCACTTTCTCACGGTGACCGGTTTGCTCATCGGATTCTTCCTTGAAGGTAACTCCCTCGATGATGGCCTCGTATTCAATGACACCATCAAACTCCGACAGGATCACAGCATTGTACGGATCCCAGAAACAGATCTCGTCGCCTTTCTCGACTGCCTGACCCTCGTTTATTTTCAGGAATGCACCGTAAGGAACGTTGTTGGTGATCAGCACTCTGCCTTTCTCCTTGTCGACGATCCGGATCTCACCCGTACGACCCATCACCACTCTGACGGGCTTGTTGTCGTTGTCGGTCGTCTCGATCACGCGAATCCCTTCAAATTCGACCACGCCGGGAAACTTCGCCCGGATGTTCGCTTCTACTGCAATGTTGGAAGCAGTACCCCCAACGTGGAAGGTTCTCAGCGTAAGCTGTGTACCGGGCTCGCCGATAGACTGGGCCGCAATGACCCCGACTGCTTCGCCGGTCTGCACCATGTTCCCGGTGGAGAGATTCCTTCCATAACATTTTGCGCATCCGCCGATCTTCGACTCGCAGGTCAGCAAAGAACGGATCTCCACTTCCTCGATTGCCGTATCCTCGATCTTCTTCGCAATCTCGTCCGTGATTTCTTCGTTCGCATCCACGATCATCTCTTCCGTGATGGGGTCGTATACAGCGTGCACCGTCACACGCCCCACGATCCTTTCGGCCAGGTGCTCCACGATGTCTTCATTGTCTTTCAACGCTGTCACCTTCAGTCCTCGAAGCGTTCCGCAGTCGTCTTCCGTAATCACCAGATCGTGCGCAACGTCTACCAACCGCCTCGTCAGGTAACCGGCATCCGCGGTCTTCAACGCCGTGTCTGCCAAACCTTTCCGGGCGCCGTGTGTGGAGATGAAGTACTCCAATACATCAAGGCCTTCCTTGAAGTTCGAGAGAATGGGATTCTCAATGATCGAACCGACGGATCCCGCAAGGTTCTTCTGAGGCTTTGCCATCAGACCCCGCATACCGCCCAGCTGACGGATCTGCTCCCTGGATCCGCGGGCCCCCGAGTGCATCATCATATAGATCGAGTTGAAGCCCTGCTGATCCTCTTCCAACTGCTTCATCAGCGTGTTGGTCAGCAAGGTATTCGTACGCGTCCAGATGTCGATCACCTGGTTGTAGCGTTCGTTATCCGTGATAAGACCCATCATGTAGTTGTTCCATACGGAATCAACTTCTTCCTGGGCGTTGGCCACGAGCTTTTCTTTCTCAGCCGGGATCTTCACATCGTTCAGACCCATCGACAAACCACCCTTGTAGGCCATCTGGAAGCCGAGGTCCTTGATATCATCCAGGAACTTCGCCGTCTTTGACAAGCCCGCAAGCTTGAAGACATCGGAGATAATAGTCTGCAGTTTCTTCTTGGTCAACAGCTCGTCGACAAAGCCCACTTCCTCCGGCACGTTCTGGTTGAACAATACCCTTCCTACGACCGTCTCAATTTGCTTGAAGGCGATCTTACCCGTGTTCTTGTCCCGGATGTTAACCCGCACCTTCACGATGGCGTGTTTTGAAACTTTTCCTTCGTTGAAGGCAACGATCACTTCTTCGGCAGAATAGAATTTCTTGCCTTCGCCCTTGATCGGATGTTCCGGTGTGCTCTTCCTTCCTTTCGTCAGGTAGTACAGACCCAACACCATGTCCTGCGAAGGCACCGTGATCGGCGCGCCGTTGGCGGGGTTGAGGATGTTGTGCGACGACAGCATCAGCAAGGACGCTTCCAGCACGGCCTCCTGGCCCAGCGGTACGTGGACCGCCATCTGGTCACCGTCGAAGTCAGCGTTGAACGCCGTACAAACAAGCGGATGCAGCTGAATCGCTTTTCCTTCGATCAGCTTCGGCTGGAAGGCCTGTATACCCAGTCTGTGGAGTGTAGGGGCACGGTTGAGAAGTACCGGGTGTCCTTTCAACACGTTTTCAAGGATATCCCAGATCACCGGGTCTTTCCTGTCCACGATCTTCTTTGCCGACTTCACGGTTTTCACAATACCCCTTTCAATGAGCTTGCGTATGATGAACGGCTTGAACAATTCAGCCGCCATATCTTTTGGCAAACCGCACTCATGCAGCTTCAGCTCCGGACCGACAACGATAAC
>DASVOT010000174.1:0-2153 GCA_036383235.1 Chryseosolibacter sp. | reverse complement strand
TGTTGCTCACGTCGTATACGCTGGCGCCGTCGGTATAGAACAGGAGGTTTGCGTTGAACGGATCGCTGGCCGTCGCGCTTCCGCCCGTTCCGAATGGCGTGGCCTTGCCGGAAAAAAGGGAAGGCGAATTGGTGGAACGGCTGAAGCGAATCGCCTGGTTGCTGTTGCCGAAATACCAGTTGTGTCCGGAGAGATTTTGAGCTTCCGCGGGGGCGAGGGCGATCAGGAATAACGCAAGGGAAAACGCAAAATACCGGGTGGAAAAAGGTAGACCTTTACGCATAACTTTCAGCTTCACAAGACTCGATAAATCCATACTTTAAAACGCCCAAGTTCCTGTAAAGTATACAATTTGCCTAAAAAATACCGTTAATAGTTTGGAATAAGCGGCGGGTTGAATGAGGCCTGAAAAACCGGATGATCCGTCGCGGAATACTATTTTAATAATTTCAGATATACCGTTAATTTGCCTTGATTGCAGACCTTAATCACTCACCTGATGCACCGCATTAATCCTCAGTCCGCTTCACCCGGTTCACTGGCCGGGGCATGTCGTCTGCAAGCCGGGACTAAAAGGCAAAATTTCGTTGTTTTCTGGGCTTCCTTTCTTCTGGTCGTTGTCTTTGGTGGCGCGGCGATGGCGCAGGATCCTCAGTTTTCCCAGTTCTACGCGGCTCCGCTTTATTTGAATCCCGCTTTTGCCGGGTCGACGAATCAGGCGCGCGCCGGAATAAATTACCGGAATCAGTGGCCGGCGATCGATGCGAATTTTACCACCATGTCGTTTTTCGCCGATTACTTCATTGAAGATAAGAACAGCGGTGTGGGATTTCTGCTGACGCGCGACCGTGAGGGACTGGCGGGTCTCCGCTCTTTGAGCCTGGGCCTGCAGTATTCCTACGAGCTGGCGATCACGAAAGCCATCGGGTTTCGTCCCGGTGTGCAGTTGGCGGTTTTCAACAGGGACGTAAATTTTGACCGGCTGACATTCGGAGACCAGTTTGATCCCTCGACGGGAGCATTCATCGACCAGCCTACCGCCGAGACCTTCAGCACGAATTTCAGCAAGACGTTCTTCGACGTTTCTTTCGGCGGTGTCTTTTTTACCCGCTCGGCCTGGCTGGGAGTTGCGGCAAACCATCTGAACAAACCAAACCAGTCGATCATCGACGAGCGCAGTCCTTTGCCGGTAAAAGTTTCGGTGCACGGGGGCTTCAAGTTCTACATGAAGCCAGGCGTGGTGGGGAGTGGCGTGTACGCAAGAAATGCCGAACGCAGCATCGCGCCCGCCGTGCAGTACCGGCATCAGGGCCATTTTGACCAGATGGACCTCGGCCTTTACTTCACTTTCGAGCCGCTCGTGCTGGGTACCTGGTACCGCGGCGTGCCCTTCAAAAATATCGATGGCTTTGTCAACAACGAATCCATCGTGCTCCTGCTGGGATTCACACAGATCGGCGCCAAGGATGCCATCAACATCGGCTACAGCTTTGACTACACCATCTCCAAACTCGGCCCCGGCAGCGGTGGCGCGCACGAGTTCAGCCTTGTCTATACCTGGCCTATGCGCAATCCGCGGAAGCCCCCGAAGGACAAGCTGATTATTCCCTGTCCGGATTTCTGAGTCCATAGTCCATGGTTTTGGGAAACCGTCAGTTTGTTCCGGCGATCCTCGCTCTGCCAGCGCTCCGAAGCTGTCACCCGTCTATCGGTCATTGACGGTCGGCACGCGAATGAACTTTTTTTTGTGATTCTTCGTAAAAAGCTTGGAGATTATAAATAAATATCGCTTAATTTTGCATTAATGTTAACCAAAGCAATCTGAATGAATTTTCTCTAACGTTAAAAGTTAAAAGAAATTGAAAACATCGTTCACCTTACTTACTGCGGCTATTGCTGCATACCACTCCTTCAGAACTATCCAGTTCTTCTCTAACGCCTGTTTGGTGACCAGGCGATTCCGACCTGCACGGTGCGCGCGCATTTAATCGGTCCAACACGTCTTGACGAGCTGAACAAGGTCAGGGACTTTGTTTTGCGTATGCCTTACGGGTTACAGGTTCATTTCTTATTAATCACCTTTTCTTAGAAAAGCATTGGAAAAAAACAATATCATTATCAGAGTGGCGACACCTGATGATACCCAATATGCC
>DASVOT010000173.1:0-5716 GCA_036383235.1 Chryseosolibacter sp. | reverse complement strand
CGCTCCATGCATTTCCCGACAATCGCCGGGCAGGCCTCGTAAAACCGGTTTACCGTTTCGCGTCCCTGGAAATAGACGTCGGGGTTTTGCGCGCCGACTTTGCACACAGGGTCGTCAGGCCTGAGGGCCGTCTTCCGGAAGTCTTCCACCAGCTTCATGTCGACAAGGCTGCGCAGATCGTCGTAGCTGACGGGAATGATTTTTTGCACCGAGTGTGATGTCCGGAAGCCGTCAAAGAAATGCAGGAACGGGATCCGGCTCTCGAGTGTAGCCAGGTGCGCGATGACGGCCATGTCTTGCGCTTCCTGGACGTTGGAGGATGCGAGCATCGCAAATCCGGTGCCGCGCGCCGCCATGACGTCGGAGTGATCGCCAAAGATTGAAAGTGCCTGGCAGGCAAGGGAACGCGCCGAAACATGGAAAACAACGGGCAGCATTTCTCCCGCCATTTTGAACATGTTTGGCAGCATCAGCATCAGGCCCTGCGACGCGGTAAAAGTGGTGGCGAGAGCTCCCGCCGAAACCGCTCCGTGGATAGCGCCCGCGGCGCCACCTTCAGACTGCATTTGAACCACGTCGACCTTTTCACCGTAGATATTTTTCCGCCCTTCGGCGCTCCACCCGTCGGCGCGTTCGCCCATGTCGGAGGAAGGCGTGATGGGATAGATGGCAGCCACCTCGGAAAAACCATAGGCCACGTTGGCCACGGCCGTGTTGCCATCAGTGTTGATGCGGGCTATTGGATCCATGATTTTGCGATTCGTTTTCCAAACATAGTCCGCCATACAGGAATGCAACCTGCGGATTGTCAGGTCGCCCGATGATTTTCATCATCGCAAACCCGCCGCCTTATCGATGCCGGCCCTCCCGGTGAATTCCATCGGATCACCGGTTACCGGTACGACAGAAACCAGGCGTCAGCCTACAACCAGTTGACAACTCCGGACGATGCGAGCCATAGGAGCTTCCTGTTTATGGCACCGGCCATTGAAAGGAAGCCGGCTCCGCAGGAGCCACCTGAAGCGCTCAATGAAATCCGGGATGACGGGTTGCGATGAGCGCTCGTCGAAAATGCCTGCATTTGTGAGCGTCCATCATTCTTTCATTAGGTGACTCCTGCGGAGTCGGGTCGTGGCCGACAGCATCTCTATAAACAGAGGCTATGGAGTCCGGTGAAGCGGTAACGTGATGGCGTGGTTGACATTGACGAAAGATGAAAAATATTTTAAGATACCAGTAGGAGTTTGTTACACGAGACTGTTGTTACCGTGAATTCCTGATCGCAACAAAATGCGGATTTGCAGGCGTTGATCCCGGAGTCCATCCTGATTTTTTTTGCGAGAACTTATTCGCCTTCGCAAAAGACACCAGAACGGCAATTCCTACATCACAGCGACAGTAAGAATTATCGTGAAAATGAAATCGCAATCTTTGAACGGGCAGACAGCTTTGAACCAATCACGAAAAAACATTTATGATACGCGCTATTGTTATCGGAAGCCTGGTTGTATTTACTCTCGGAAGTGTCGTGGCATACAGGCTTTACAATAAACCGCATCGTTCCGTTGAGAAAGAGTCTCCTTACGCGAGCATGAGCGCTTACGAGTTATTTTCCGCTTTTGAAACAAACGAGGCGGAAGCCAATATCAGGTACCTTGACAAAGTAATAGAGGTCGATGGAACTGTATCTGAAATCCTCTCTAACCAGGACGGCGAATCCGTCCTCTTGTTAAAAACCGGTGACCCGCTTTTTGGAATCAGCTGTACCATAAAGGGTGGTATAGCAAACGTAAAACCTGGAATGCCTGTAACGGTCAAGGGAATTTGTACGGGTTATCTCTCCGATGTCGTTTTAACGGATGGTTTATTGGTGGGCAATTAAATTGAAAAACTTATGAAGGTTCCTGGAATGAGTGGTAGGGTACATGCCGCGCTTATGGCTGCGGTTTTGGCTGCGATGGTGTCGATAGTTTCTTGCGTACATGAGCCGTTTGCGAACGGCGGCGAAGATGACGAAGGAGGCCCGGGCAACTCGCCCGGCACGCCGGCTATCCCCGGTTGCGTGGACAATGGAGACGTATGTTTTGAAAGCAGCATCCTTCCGATCTTTCTTTCGTCGTGCGCCAGGAGCGGTTGTCACGATGCGGTAAGCCGGCGCGAAGGGTTTGTGCTGGATAGCTACGCGAACATCATGAAGAAAGGAATCGTGGCCGGGAAGGCCGGCGAGAGCGAACTGTATAAAGTGTTGTTCCGCACCGGTGAAGACCAGATGCCGCCCGACGGCCCGCTGTCACAGGCGCAAAAGGATTCGATCGCCGCCTGGATCAACGAAGGGGCGAAGAACACCACAAACTGCAATTGCGCATGCGATACCGCCAAGTTTACATATGCTGCCGTTATCCAGGCCACGCTGGCGAATAATTGCGTGGGATGTCACAAGCCTGGCGCGCTGTCGGGTGGTATCGACCTGTCCACTTACACCGCCGTGAAAGCGCAGGTCTCGAACGGGAAATTATGGGGCAGCATCACACACGCAGCCGGATATTCTCCGATGCCACAGGGCGGAAAGCTTTCGGATTGCCAGATCTCGCAGATCAGCAAATGGATTGACGCGGGGGCATTGAACAATTAGCGAAGACACGATGAGAAAGTTTTTCCCTAAAGGCGGGTTTCTGCTGATCCCGCTGCTGGTCCTTGCCGCATGTTACTACGACAGCGAAGAGATCCTTTATCCGGAGGCAGGTCAATGTAATGCCACGGGGAAGGAAACCTTTAGCCAGGACGTTCTGCCGTTGATGAATGCCAGATGTAACAACTGCCATGGAGGCTCCGCGGCATCCGCAGGGATCAGGCTGGATTCCTACAGCGCCGTAGTAAAAAAAGTGAACGACGGAACCCTGATGGGCAGCATCAACCAGTCGGCAGGGTTTTCTCCAATGCCGAAAAATGCGGGGAAGATGCCGGCATGCGAGATACGAAAGATCCAAAACTGGATTGACACCGGCTCCCCTGATAACTAACTTTTTTAAAACATAGCTATTATGAAAAGATTGATTGTTGCCATCCTGCTGAACCTGGTATTTGCCGCGTGTTTTTCGCAGAATGTTTATATGACGCGAAACGGACAGATCTCCTTTTACTCAAAGACGCCGATGGAGAACATCGAGGCTATCAACAACGAAGTGAACAGCATGCTCAATCCCTCTACCGGCGACATCGTGTTCGCCGTCCTGATCAAGAGCTTTCGGTTTGAGAGGGCGCTGATGGAAGAGCATTTCAATGAGAACTACATGGAGTCGGCAAAGTTACCGAAATCCACCTTTCAGGGAAAAATCACGAATCTGAAGGACGTTGACTTTCGGAAGGATGGCACGTACGCCGCCACGGTGGAAGGTGATATCGTTGTTCACGGAGTCAAGCAACGGATAAAATCCAGCGGCACAATTGTCGTCGCGAAAGGAAAGATTGCTGTTGTGTCGGCATTCTCTCTCGATCCGAAAGACTTCAATATCGAAATACCCTCGCTGGTAGCGGAAAAGATAGCCAAGACCATCGATGTAAAAATTAATTGTCATTACGAACCGAAGTCATAATATGAAACTTCTCATGAGCGCGCTGGTTTCTTTCGCTTTCTGCCTTCCCGCGCTGGCACAGGATGATCTGATGAAGATGCTGGAACAGGAAACCAATAAGAACCGGACGCCGGATTTTGCCACGGCTACCTTTAAAACTACGCGTATTATCAATGGGCATTCCATTGAGAATGTCGCGGCCGGGGTGCTGGACCTGCGGATTTCCCACCGGTTTGGCTACGTCAATGGCGGGGCCTATGAGTTCTTTGGCCTGGACCAGGCAACCATGCGACTCGGCCTGGACTATGGCCTCAACAAGCGCTGGATGATCGGCGTCGGCAGAAGCACCTTCGAGAAGCAGTTCGACGCATTCAGCAAGTTCAAGCTCCTGAGACAGGCAAGGGGAGGAAGCCCGGTCACAGCCTCGGCCGTGGGGACGATCATGTATAAGTCCTTGAAGTTTCAGGATCCGGCCCGCGAGAACTACCTTACCTCGAATCTGTTTTATTCTGGTCAGCTGTTGCTGGGACGAAAATTCAGCGAAGGATTTTCCCTGCAGGTAATGCCGACAATCATTCATTATAATCTTGTACAGGGAGCAGCCGATCCCAACGACATCCTGGCGATTGGAGCCGGAGGCCGGATCAAGTTGAGCAAACGCGTCAGCTTTAATGTGGAGTATTATTACCAGCTGCCCCGTTTTCACCTTCCGGGCACAGAGAACTCGCTGGCAGTCGGTTTCGATATTGAGACGGGAGGGCATGTGTTCCAGCTGAACTTCACCAACAGCACCGGAATGACCGAGCGCTCTTTTATATCGGAAACGACGGGTAATTTTTTCGACGGAGACATCCATTTCGGATTTACCATCTCCAGGGTCTTTACGATCGTCAGACCTCAAGGGTTTTGAACATGGGCTTTAGCCTGGCACCGGTCTTTATCGGCCGCGACGGCAAACAGTGCCCGACGACCGGCAGAAATTAGCCTTTGATTTTTCGGTTGAAATTCCCGATCAGTATTCTGGAGAGGAACTTGTTGAGGTCGTTGCCGCTGGCGATGCTGATCCGCTCCACCTGCCGGCTTTCAATATTCTGATACATTTCGATAAAAAGGGAGTTCAATGAATACAAATGGACCCTGTAGTCGTAGTATTCGATTGATATCAGATAGTCTCCGTATTCGATGACCAGCCAGTTTTTATCAACCAGGGTTAATTCATTGAATCTCGCTGCTTTCATGGTTGCTGTATTGTTATTCTTCCTAAAAAACTAATGCCCTAGGGCCAGGACCTGCAGCCCCTCTTTCTTCATTAAAGCAACGGTGTCCCCATAACAGTTGATTCCTTTACCGAACTCTATTATTGTATAGCCTGGGCATGTCGGCCTGTCAGTCGAAGGCACCCTGGAAACCCGGCCGGAAGAAACACCGCTTAGAACAATGAGCGCCGTGAGGAATATGCCGTTGCGATTCTTTTTCATGATAGCATGGTTGCGAACCTGCCGTTTTTTTCGCCGCTTCACCTGCTCCGAAATAAAGGATTGCCGTGGAATTGCCCCATGATCGAAGTCATAGCGGCAAATGATTGATGTCAATCACGGCATTCATGCGCGTGGCTGCTCCTTAAGAGCGGAGTGACCGGTCTGCGGCGGGAATCAAAATTCTTTCAGCGTGAAAATAAACTTGCTGCCGGCGCCATACTCACTTTCGACCCATATCCGCCCTCCATGCTTTTCCACAAAATCCTTGCATATCCCGAGGCCCAGTCCTGTACCTTTTTCGCCGCTCGTGCCATAGGTTGTGAAAGTCTCGCTTGGATTAAAGAGTCGCTCCATATCCTCTTTGCGGATACCGGTTCCAAAATCCTGTACGGAGATCTCGACAAGGCGGTTAATAGCCCTTGCCCGGATTTCCACCCTGCCGTTGACGCGGGAAAATTTGATCGCGTTCGACAGCAGGTTTCGGATGATCGCGCGGATCATGTCCCGGTCTGCGAAAATGGAAAGGGAATCGTCGTCGATCAGCACATCAACGGTAATCCCCTTTGCCTGGGCGACCTCCGTAAAGCGCCTCACGACCCCCTCGGTTTCTTCCTTTACATTCAGGATCTCGCGGTCGAAAGCAACCCTGTCCAGCTGACCGCCCGC
>DASVOT010000172.1:0-2739 GCA_036383235.1 Chryseosolibacter sp. | reverse complement strand
TCGAAGGGCATTTTTTCGTGGGAGCAGATAATGGTTTGTTCAGCCTCATCAGCGGGGAACAGCCGGAAAAGATCTGGACGATCAACACCGA
Organism: Chryseosolibacter sp.; assembly: GCA_036383235.1. Lineage (GTDB taxonomy): Bacteria > Bacteroidota > Bacteroidia > Cytophagales > Cyclobacteriaceae > Chryseosolibacter. The sequence goes on along the minus strand of DASVOT010000172.1, from coordinate 2,648 downwards.
CGATCAGGCTTTGACCACCTTTCCTGAAAAAGAAATATTCGCCCGGACGGCTGCCCGGCTTGCGAGCGGGCATGACCCTGACGCCCTCGGCAAACCGGTCGACTCGTTCAAGAGGCTGATCGACCGACAGGTCAAGGCCACGAAGAAACAAATTTCGGGACATATCGTCCGCGTAGACCACTTTGGAAACCTCGTCACCAATATTCCAAAACAGGCTTTTGCACTCCTCAGCAAAGGCAAAGCGTATACCATCCAGTTCGGAGGAGAAAAATTCAGGCGGATCCATACGCTGTACAACCAGGCAGAGCAGGGCGAATGCTTCCTTCTTTTCAACAACCAGGACTTTCTCGAGATCGGTATCTACAAGGGAAATGCAGCCGAGTTGCTGGGATTGGGTTATGACAGTGTCGTTAACATTACGTTTGATGAGTAGCCGCCGGTTCCTGATGAAAACAAGCAGCGGCACAAGCCTGCAACCAACATCTGGCAGAGCAATCACCGAAAACAGACAAGCAACGAACTACGGTCAACCACACAACCAACCACCAAGATGATCATACGGATTGTCCGAATGCATTTCACGCAGGCCGGAGCGGAGGAATTTCCCGGTATTTTCAACGCACATAAAAAAGCGATCCGGGATTTTGAAGGGTGCACGCACCTGGAACTGCTCAAAGACCTGCATGATGAAAGGGCGTACACTACGCTCAGCCATTGGAAGGACGAGGAAAGCCTTGAGCAATACCGGAAGTCGGAATTATTTTCTTCCGTCTGGGGAAGGGTAAAGACTCAGTTTTCGCAAAGGACCCAGGCGTTTTCGCTGGTAAAGGTTGAGGAATGAGGACCGCAAATGGTCAAATGGAATTGAACCGGTAACCGGCGAGACGCTATCGCTCCAGGCGCAGAAACCCGTTGGGGAGGTCGGTCTTCCCTTTCATCGCCAGGTCGGCGAGTATCTCTCCCACGACCGAGGCAAACTTGAATCCATGCCCGCTGAAGCCGCAGGCAATGACCACCCGACCGTCATAATCCGGAAGGTGATCGATGATAAAATGCGTATCCGGGCTGTAGGTATAGAGGCAGTGCTTTAGCGCGATGATCGTATCCCCCGCTTCGGGAAGATACGTTCTCAGGAACGCCCTCAGCTTTTCTTCTTCGGCGGCGGGAATATCGCCGAGGATATCATCGGGGCCGCATGGAATGCCGGGGTGGTGATGTGCCAACTTAAGCCCTATTGGCCCGTTGAAGTCGTTCGAAGGCATCACCGGAAATCCGTAAAAGGTCCCCAGGGCGGGATCCTCGACAAACCAGCATGGAAAATTATCCGGTGAGAACCGGTCCGGGTCGGGCGGGGCAACCCAGGCAAGCAGTTGCCTGGTCACCTGAAGCTTTGCCTTCAGCCCGGCGACGAGTCTCCCGGTCCAGGCGCCCGCCGTGATCACAAGCTTCCCGCAAGTGTACTCACCGCTGGCCGTAACGACTTCGATCTTTGAGCCCGCCTTCCACTCTTTTACGGCCGTGTTCTTCATGATGACCGCGCCGTTCCTGACCGCCTCGCCTGCGTATAGCCTGATCGCCCGCTCAGGCGTGACAAACCCCGCATCCGCTTCATAGATCACATCAAAATTATCCGGCACGCGGAAGGCGGGATACTTTTTCTGGTATTGCGCATGGGTCCAGTCCTCGACGGGGATTCCATGCAGGCGGGCAGATGTCCGAATTCCGCGGATAGTTGCGTTTTCGCGTTCACCGAAATAGAGAATGCCCGTACGGTGATAGATCCGGGTGCCCGTCTCCTTTTCAAAAGATTGCCAGTTCTCATAGGCACGCTCAAGTAACGGCACATAGTCGGGATGCTCGAAATACGCCTTGCGGATGATCCGCGACTGCCCCGCGTGAGAACCGCGTTCATGCGGAATATCAAACTGCTCCAGGCCAAGAACTTTTTGTCCGCGACGGGCGAGGTGCCAGCAGGCGGCCGACCCCATGGAGCCCACGCCGAGAACGATGACATCGTAATGATTCGGTGTAATATCTTTCGACAAGAGTTTCGCCCGCGTTAGTTTGCAATTAAAAATAATCAAATCCTGGCCCTCGGAAAACGATTTGGATAAATGATGTTTTGTTCTAATATTTCCCCCTGAACCGCGACGCAATCCGATTTCCATGGTATGAACATCCGTCCTGCACGTGCACTCATTATTTCGATAGTTTACTTTATGATCTCCGCCGAGGGGAAAAGCCAGAATGCTCCGGCGATTTCCGGAGTAGCCGACCGGCCGTCGGCGCATGCCTTCAAACTGCCTGAGGTTCCCATCATTGACGGAGAGGTGCTGGATGAGGAGATTTGGCGAAGCCTCGCGCCCATCGACGAGTTCTTCCAGACAAAACCGCAGGCCGGGATGCCCGCTTCCGAAAAAACGGAAGTTCGCATTGGCTATACGGCAACCACCTTCTACCTGGCGGTCGTGTGCTATGATACGGAACCTGACAAGCTCGTAGTTTCTGACGCGCGGAGAGACGCCACCCTCGACAACACCGACAGCTTTCTCTTTATCCTCGACACCTATCACGATGGTCAGAACGGGTTTGTGTTCGGAACGAATCCCATTGGCGTGGAATACGACGGACAGGTCGACAACGAAGGA
>DASVOT010000171.1:0-15339 GCA_036383235.1 Chryseosolibacter sp. | reverse complement strand
GATCGTCATTCCGGCCGGTGCGCCGCACAACGTAAAAAATATCAGCAGCATCAATTCACTGAAGATGTATACCCTCTATGCGCCGCCCCACCACCGCGACGGAGTCGTTCATACCACGAAGGAGAAAGCAAAGTGGGACGTCGAAGAATTCGAAGGCATCACCACCGAATAGCCGGATTTCCGCGCGCCTGCCGACGGGATCGCAACCACGGTCGGTCCCGGCATTCCTTTATCAATCAAGGATTGCGAATAGCATCGTCTCGCCGGATCGGACGATTGATACGTTCAATGAAGTAGGGACACTAAAAGCCGGGAATAGTTGAAGTACATCAGCCGGACCATCTGGATCCTGTCCGTCGTCAGCCTGCTGACCGATATCGCGAGCGAAATGCTCTATCCTGTCATGCCCATCTACCTGAAGTCCATCGGATTTTCAGTTGTCCTGATCGGCGTGCTGGAAGGAGTGGCGGAAGCAACGGCAGGGATAAGCAAAGGATATTTCGGCGAACGCTCCGATACCTCCGGCAGGCGCGTTCCCTTTGTGCAAGCCGGTTACGGACTCAGCGCCATCTCCAAACCGATGCTGGCAGTCTTCACCTACCCCCTCTGGATATTCCTTGCCCGCACGATCGACCGTCTCGGCAAAGGTATCCGGACGGGAGCGAGGGACGCATTGCTCTCGGACGAGGCCACAACGGCAACCAAAGGAAAGGTATTCGGGTTTCACCGTTCAATGGACACAACCGGTGCAGTATTGGGACCGTTGCTCGCGCTGGCTTTCCTCTACTATTATCCCCACCAATACCAGGCGTTATTTTATCTCGCCTTCCTTCCGGGGTTGTTTGCGACGCTCGCGACTTTTTATGTGCGGGAGAAGAAAACCAATCGTGAAAAAAGAGTAGCCCCGGCTACCTTTTTGTCGTTTCTGCGCTACTGGAAAGACAGCCCCTCCTCCTACCGGAAGCTTGTCGCCGGCCTGCTCGTGTTTGCCCTCTTTAACAGCTCCGACGTCTTCCTCCTGCTAAAGGTGAAGGAGTCGGGCGCGGGTGATGCCACCGTGATTGGCATGTACGTTTTCTACAATCTCATATATGCGCTGTCCGCCTTTCCCGCAGGCATCATTGCTGACAACACAGGGCTGAAAAAAATGTTAATGTCGGGGCTCGGGCTTTTTGCTATCGTCTATTCGGGGATGGCGCTGAATTCAAGCTCCTATGGCTTCATCATCCTGTTTGCCCTGTACGGGATGTACGCGGCGGCAACCGAAGGAATCTCAAAAGCATGGATCTCGAACCTGAGCGACCAGAAAGACACTGCCACGGCAATCGGCATGTATGCGGGCCTCCAAAGCATTTGCGCCATGATCGCCAGCGCGTTGACCGGGTTCATCTGGTATCGGTTCGGCGCAGCGCCCGCATTCATGACCACAGCATTTATGACGTTAGGAGTGATGGCGTACTTTGTCAGTATACCCGTCACCGATCGGGCGGCCAAATAAAGCTTTTTGGCTTTTGGCAAATGCCGCTATCTGACGGCTGGTGCTCTTCTCAAATTCACAAATCTATAATACAAGAAGAAAGACCCGGAATAAACCCAAACTAGCCAAAAGCCAAAGGCCAATAGCTAACAGCCAGGGGAAGCCTTTGGCTCTTAGCGCTTGGCAAAGGCCGCCATCTGACAGCAAAGCTCGTCCGGCGACTGATGGCGTCAGAAGTAAGAAGAGAAACCGAACTGGAAGCCTGCGGTTCTCGAGGGACGGTTGCCAAAGAAGTCGGTGAGCCACGAATACCGGTAATTCAGTCGGAGAACGGTTTGCGGAGTAGGTCTCCAGCTCAGTCCGGGTGTGACCGATACAAGATCCTCCCTGATCGTTCCACCGGTTTCTTTGAACGCGCCCTGGTTCCAGTCGACGTATTCAGCGCGGACGGCTGCGTTCACTGCCGATCTTTCAAATCCGAGGAGCGCTTTCCGGAATACCGGTTGTACGAAATCGATGTAGCCACCCGTCTGCCTTTTCCCGTACTGCTGACTGTAAGTATCAGGGACCTGCACCGTCACCCAGGCCCACTCTGTATTGATCCGCGTGCCGACCGGTGTCAGGGTAGTGGCGAAATCCAAAGCAAAGACGTGAAGCCACCTTTTCTCATCGAACACGATTCCATCCTCGCGGAACTTGTTGTAGACGCCTCCCATATAGGAAATCCCGAGTTCACCGACCCGCTTGTTCCTCAGGGCGGTCTTTGCCGTCAGCAACGGCACCCCGTTGAAGCTTTCCTCGAACCGCTCGCGATTTAGTTTGGATGCGGGAAGAAACGTCTTGCCGGCGGGGCTGGATAGGATGCGGTCATCGAATCCGTTCGTAAAATACGCTTCATACCCGTAGACCCAATCGTTGTCATAAAGTTTTCCAAACACGCCGAACCCCACATTGCTCCACGTCGCGGGTAGCATCTCCGTTGCAGCCGCGGGCCGGTCGACAAACTCCCATTTCGGCCCGTCGTGATTTTGATTGAAGGCGCCGATCGGGTTCATGACCACGCCGCCGCGCAAATTAAAAAGCGGATGAAACTCGATGTCGACAGATGCGAATTCAATGTTGATCTCTTTTGTGCCGTCCTCAAATTCAATTTCCGACAAAAATCTGATCCGCGTGGAGATGGCCGACGCCAGGAACAAGGTCAGCCTCCGCATCTGGAATTGGTGCCCTTCGGAAATTCCATTCGTGCCCATGTGCTGCCAGTTCCCTTCCACATAGCCTCCCACGGCCACGGGCAGGCGCGCCACCGATAAGAAGGGCCGGTTGTAAACGGCGTCCATATTCATCTGTATGCGGATGGAGTCAGGGCGAGTTCGCCTTAAAAGGGTGGAGTCTATCTGGGAAAGCGCCGCTTTCCCGGACAGCACCAAAACGAGTAAGACGGGAATGTGCCTGTTCATGCGCGCAGATCGATAAAAATTTGATCTCCCCTGGTGCTCACCGCGAACTTGCGAAGGTCCTTGTCGGCGGGGCCGCCCACCACCGTGCCTCTGTTATTGAACTCGCTTCCATGCGCAGGACAAGCCAGGTGATCACCCGACGCCTGCAGCTCGTTCCCCTGGTGCGTGCATTTCATCAGCACCGCCGAATACTCATCGTCCGAAAAACGGTACACATAAATGGGAAATTGCAGCGCCTCATTGCGCACAATGATATAGTTCCTCGTGAATTCGCGGTCTCGCTTCAGATACCTGAACTCCGATTTGCCGACAGACAACCCGTTGGCTTCCATCGTGCCACGGGTGTAATACACGGACTGGCACCCGTTCAAGACCGGGAACAACAGCGATCCCGAAAGGCACGAGAGACAGCTATGGGCAAATCTTCTTCTGTTCATTTTGCTAAAGGTTTTCCAGGAATGCAAGGAGCTTCCGCCGGTCAGTGTCGTTCAGCGCGACGTACTTTGCGCGGCTGATTTCCCCCTCGCCTCCGTGCAGGAGGATCGCTTCTTCGATGCTGCGGGCTCTGCCGTCGTGAAGAAGGTAGTACTTGCCACCCTGGGAAAAGCGGGAAAGTCCCAGTCCCCACAAGGCAGGCGTGCGCCATTCTGCGGTCGTCGCCGATCCTTCCGTGTAGCCATCGTCGAGTTGCGGGCCCATATCATGGAGAAGCAGGTCCGTATACGGATGAAAGGTCACGTTCGAGAGCGCCGCCACCGGCGAGGACGCTGTCTTCATTTCAGGGCGATGGCACGAGGCGCAACCGGTCTCATCGAAGAGCGCCCTGCCGCGGGCGACCCCTTCCTGTTCACGGTTTCGCGGAATGGGTGCCTTCAGGGTCCTGAGATAGAAGACGACGTCGTGAATGGTTTGATCGGTGATCTCCGGGTCCACTTCCAGCCCGGAATGGGTGTCGTAACGTTCATACGAGGAACATATGCCGATGTCTTCGTTGTATGCCTGCACCGTTTGCTGATGCAGGTCGTACGCCGAAGCCTTTTTCCCGAATCTGCCAATATACCGGCCGTTGACCGACACGCTTCCTTCGCGGGGAACCGCATAGGCTTTGATGGCGATCCAGTTTGGAACGCCGCTGATTCCGTCGCCGTCCGCGTCATCGGGATCGGCCCACGCCAGGAGCTCTTCGTCGGCGACGGCATCCAGCAACCCAAGGCCTGTGTTGGCCGGCGGGGTTAACCTTGTATACCCGACGCCGGAGGGAAGTTGCTCCGGCTCAAAACCGGGGATCGCGCGGTTCTGCAGTTGAGGGCCCCCGAGGTGTTTGTATTGATTTCCCGTCTCATCGGTTTGACCGAAGCGCGTGAGGGTCGTAAACGGATGTCCCTTTCCGTCGCCCGGGTGGCAGGTTCCGCAGGAGTTGGCCACGAACAGCGGCCCAAGGCCCGTCGACGGAGTGAAGATCTCGCTGTTGAAGGCGGCGTCGCCCCTTAGAAACACGATCCGCTCCGCAGAGGAAAGTCCCTCCAGCGGTCCGTCGAGAAGCTCCTCGTCCGGCACGGCGCCGGGTTCGAACGTCTCGCAGGACGACCCTACCGCGGCCAGTGCCACTACGCCAGCCATAAAGATTGCGCTTTTCACGGGTGAAATATACGATGAATAGAATTAAAATGTTAGATACCTCTAACATTTTTTATTTGAAATATTAATAGTCCTCTGTACATTTTGGCGAAAATGCCGAAATGGGGTCGCTAACCGAGGAGAATTACATCAAGTCTATTTACAGCCTCTCCCTGGAGGCAGGCGAAGTGTCTGTATCCGGCCTGGCAAGGAAGCTCAAGGTCAAGCTTCCTACCGTGAACAGCATGATCAAAAAGCTGGCAGCAAAGAAGATTGTCGCCTATGTTCCCTACAAGGGAATCAAGGTCACCGAGAAAGGTAAAAGAGAAGCATTGTCCATTATCCGCAAACACCGGCTCGCGGAATTGTTTCTCGTGGAAGTGATGGGCATCGGATGGGAGGAAGTGCATGATATTGCCGAGCAGCTCGAGCACGTGGAATCCGACACCTTCTACAACCGCATCAACCAGATGCTGGGAAACCCGAAGGTGGATCCGCATGGAGAGCCTATACCGGATATCCACGGAAAGGTGGCCGCCAGAAAGCGCCTCTCGCTGGGCGAGATCGCGGAGGGAGATTCGGCAAGGATCACCGCCGTCGGCAACGACGAAAAATCTTTTCTCGATCACCTGAATTCCAAGGGGCTGCAGATCGGCGATACGATTACCGTCAGAAAGAAAGAAGAGTTTGACGGCTCGATCGTAATTGTCACGCGGGCGAGAAAAGAAACGATGCTGAGCCACCAGGTCGCCAACAGGATCTGGGTCGAAGCAGATCCCGCCGGACATGGATGAAGCCGCGACATAGCCCATGAATACTAACCCAATGGATAAGCGTAACGGGCTCGCGGCGATCGCTTCTCCCGGCGCAACGAAACCAGTTCATCCTGAAGCGAAAGAACACGGCAAGGCAGCTCGTATTTCAACGGTCACCTGAATAATTCTTATCTTTGAGACCACGCTATGCACGAAAAGCTCACCGAAAGCATTGAGAAAAAGATAACCATTTCGCCTGACGAGAAGGAGCTTCTGAAGCGCTTCTTTATTCCGAAAAAAATCAGGAAACGACAGTACCTGCTGAATGCAGGGGATGTCTCGCTTTACATCACATTTGTTGAAAAAGGGCTGCTGCGCTCCTTCAGCGCCGACGACGAGGGACATGAGCACGTCGTGCAGTTCGCCTGCGAGGGGTGGTGGATATCCGACATGAACAGCTTCCTTTCCGGCGATCCCGCCATCTATAATATTGAGGCCATCGAAGACTCTGAACTGTTGATGCTGTCGAAAAGCGGGATGGATGAATTGCTTGACCGGATGCCAAAGATGGAGCGGTATTTCCGCCTCCTCATGCAGAATCACATCGTCGCGCTTCAGCGCAGGATCATCGCCTCCCTCAGCTACTCGGCAGAGGAAAAATATATGAAGCTGATGGACGTCAGTCCGGATATTATTTCGCGCGTTCCGCAGCAACACATCGCCTCGTATCTCGGCATCACCCCCGAGACTCTCAGCCGCATCCGCAGGCAGGTGGCCACACGCAGGCAGACTTCTTGATCTGGATCAACTCCTTTCTTATTTCACGTCAATGACTACCGGCCCGCGTCCGTGTACTTTTGTTTCATCAAACACAACGGATTATGGGCACTGTCAGGACAATCGCTATCATCGGCGCGACGGAAGAAGGGGCGGCCGCAATCGTGAGAAGCCTCGCGAAAAACAACGTTCGTCTGCTTTTAATCGCCAATGACCACCAGAAGGCATCCGCGCTGAAAGACCGGCTTGAAAACGACGGCGCAAAAGCGGAGCTGCTCGTCATGGAATGTGCCCGCGAAGCTTCATGGGAGGCCGACATGATTGTCATTGCGACACCGTACGACGTTTACGGGGAAATCGCGGGCAGGATCCGACCGGTAGCCACGGGCAAGGTCGTCATCAGTATTCCCGGCCGTGCCGCCTCCTGCCCCGGCACAAGCGCGGCGGAAGAGCTGCAGAAATTGCTCCCCTATTCTAAGATCGTGAAAACATTCAACACAGAGGTGATATCACCTTTGACCGGCGGCAACCAGCCGGAATTACTGATCGCGGGAAACAGTGGCGACGCTGTTGACGCAGTGGCAGACCTTGTGCGCAGCACGGGACTTCGTCCGGTAGTGGTAGGCGACCTGACCTTGAGCCGGGAATTGGAAGCCATGCCGCTCAAGGTCTTGAACCTTGCAATAAAACGTAAATCCGGCTGGCCGGGGCACCATTGATGGCGCGCGCCGCATGCGCGAACAGAAAGCACACAAACACAAAATTTAACTATAACAAATATGGAAACGACAAATGTTTTAACAAGCACAAAATGGTCAGTCGACCCCACCCACAGCGAGATCCTTTTCAAAGTACGGCATATGATGATCGCAAATGTGAAAGGTGAGTTTAGAAAATTCTCAGGCGAGATCGTCTCGGAAGGGGATGATTTCAAAAACGCCTCCATCAGCGTAAACATCGATGCATCCTCCATCTTTACCAATGAGGAGAACCGCGACAACCACCTGAAGAGCCCGGACTTTTTCGATGTGGCAGCCTGGCCCGAAATCAGTTTTCATGGCACTTCTTTCAAAAAAACCGGTGGCGTGCATTATGCGCTGGAAGGAACATTATCCATCAAAGGCGTAAGCAAAGCCGTTACCCTGGACGTGGAGTTCGGCGGCGTCAATAAAGATCCATGGGGCAACGAAAAAGCGGGGTTCTCCCTTTCGGGATCCATCAACCGGAAGGATTTCGGACTGAACTGGAACGCCGCGCTTGAAACCGGTGGCGTGCTTGTGAGTGATGAGGTGAAGATACTGGCGGAGGTTCAGCTTTTGAAGCAGGCATGATTCTCTGCGCCGCGGGAGGTGCGCACGCCATCCATCATAACTCCTCCGGAGTCTGCTGGCAGATCCGGAGGAGTATTTGTTTCTAGGCGGTGTGGTGCCGTCCATTCGTCAGCGTATGGAGACAGAAAGCGCCTATCGCCATGACGGTATCTCGTACTGCAATGTCGAAGTACTGGCCGGTAAACAGCAGGTTGATGGCGATAGCCAGCAGCCAGCAACAAACGATGAGACTGCCAACTCTGGGTCTTGCCAGCACGATGATACCGGCGATAATTTCAATGATACCGACGATGCTCATGAACAGGTCTGGCGAGACCGGGATAATGTTGGTCACCACAGGCGCCAGGTATTGGTTCCAGTCCGTCAGGATATGCGTAAACTTGTCCGCACCGGCTACAATAGGTACCAGCCCGTACGTCCACCGTAAAATCGAAACAACGCGATCGACCCGGCTAACCGCTACATCCGGGGCATGATCGGAATAATGTGATGTTATTGTTGCCATAATTCGTGTATTTAAGTTTCTTAACAGCACCGAGCAAAGAGGGGTTTCGAAAAAATCCATGCCCGCAAACGACCGGCATTGACAGCAATTGATCACCGCAATGCCGCAAGGACGCAAAGAAAAGCTTTTGGCGATTGGCGCCTGGCTGTTGGCAAGCGTGCGTTCAGCCTTCGTGTCTTAAAGGCGTAAGCCATTCATTTCTTCGTGCCCCTTTGTGTCTTGGTGTCTTTGTGTCTTTGCGCCTCCGCGTCTTTGCGGTGAATCATTTCCACCCCCATCTTCGCCCAGCGCCACCCGAGCACCCGCGAGGGCCACCGATCTCCGCCATCACCTGCTCACATTGTCCACCGCAAAGCCGCAACGACGCAGAGAAAAAACATCAATAGATGTAGTTGTAGTTATTCCTTTGCGCCCTTGCGTCTTTGCGGTGAATCATTTCCACCCCCATCTTCGCCCAGCGCCACCCGCGCACCCGCGAGGGCCACCGATCTCCGCCATCACCTGCTCACATTGTCCACCGCAAAGCCGCAAGGACGCAGAGAAAAAACATCAATAGATGTAGTTGTAGTTATTCCTTTGCGCCTCCGCGTCTTTGCGGTGAATCATTTCCACCCCCATCTTCGCCCAGCGCCACCCGAGCACCCGCGAGGGCTCCCACCCAAACCCTTTCACCCCTTCCTCACCTTCGACAAAAATTCACTCCTCACGCCAGCATCCCGGAACTTTCCCCCGAAATAACTGGTGCAGGTCGAGCTGGCCGTATCCTGCACACCTCTGGAAGAAACACAAAGGTGATCGGCTTCGATATGAACTGCAACATCGTCGATCTGCAATGCCGACTTGAGCCCGTTCGCAATCTCCACGGTCAGCCTCTCCTGCACTTGCGGCCTCCTGGCGAAATACCGGACCAGGCGGTTGATCTTTGAAAGGCCGATCACTTTGTTCCCCGGAATATAGGCGACGTGCGCCCTGCCGATGATGGGCACAAAGTGATGCTCACAAGTTGAGTAAAACGCAATATCTTTTTCGATCAGCATTCCGTCATATCCGTATGCGTTGTCAAAAACACTGATCGCAGGATAGTTCCTGGGATCGAGTCCGCTGAAGATCTCGTTTACGTACATTCTGGCGACCCTGAGTGGCGTATCCTTCAGGCTGTCATCGTCCAGGTCCAGTCCAAGTGTTTTCATGATGCATCCGAAATGATACCGGATCTTTTCGATCTTTCTCTCATCCGATACTTCATTATCCTCCGGGATACCTAAGAATAATGGTTGTTCCACATCGCTCTCAACATGCCGGATAAGGTTCAGGTCCGTCGCTGCTTTGGTCATCGTTATTGCATTTATCCCAATAGAGTATCGAATGGTCAGCGGGGTTACAAAAATCCTCTGGTTTATCTCTCACCACGGCCAAAGGCTGCTGGCAGCTATTGGCATTTAGCTTTTAGCCGTTAGCCTTTGGCCATGTTGATCTCTGCCACCGCATGCCGGGAGTGAACGCAGCGTTATTAACCGGGCGCGGATTCTTCGCCAAGGCGTTGAACTCGCAGGCTCTCACACCGAAGCACGCACAGACTCCGGTATTTTCACTTGCCGATTGCCTGTGGCCCACGTCTCACTTCACCAGCGTGAGCTGTGTAGGATTCAATTCCTCGCCGATGATCTCGTTGATCTCGTGGTAGAAAGGCTCGGACCTGACATACGTATTTTCGTTCTCAAGGATCTCGCCGATCAATTCACCGTACCGCGCCAGGTTGACCGACCCGTTCCTGAGATCGAGTAATTTATTCTTGATCAGCTGCAATTGATCTTTCTTGGCCGGTGTTCTGAACTTGTAATCAATGTAATTCGAAAGGTCGGAAAGGAGGCTGTTGATCAGCGTCTCCCTGTGTTGCTTTAATACGTCGCCAATCTGGATCATTGCCAGATTCTCATTTGCCAGCTCGATGCGTTTAACGCCTGTGGCAATCCGGATGTTTCTTACTGTATTCATACTCGCGATTTTGATGTGTCAAAGATAAGTAGTAATACTAATATTTTTAGGTAATAATCAACTAATATTTTTAGTTATTTATTTACGGCGGCCGCGGATACGGAAGGGACGAAAGACCGGAATTTTACTCGAATGCGAGGGTGATCAATGAAACTCCCTGCGGCGGCAGAGAAAAGTCGAGGACGATCTGCCCGTTAGCCGGAGTCACCCATTTCGGTGAATGGAGCATCTGGAGCTGGCCGGTCCGCTCAAGCTGGTGGTATTGCTCATCGCTTACATTCTGCGGCGCACCCATTTTTTTCCAGGCTTCATACGCGTTGCTGTGACGATCGTCGATGCGATAATGATTCAGCAACGCCTTCCCGGAAGGAACATTCTCAAGAATGACTTTCACATTAATATTATCGAGAGGCACATCCGCATCGTGATAATTCCAGATCATGACCGAAGCGGACCGTTTATCGCCAACGGCGAGGGCGTGGACATCCGGTTTATTTCCCCGGACGCCGCTTTTCAGCAAGGTATCAAGGGGTATCTGGTTTTCATTCCGCACTTCCAGCCTGCTGCCCTTCATCAGCCCGTACATCCTGAAGACATTCAGCACGGGTTTGTCGACGCCATTCGTGGCCAGGTCGCGGAACCCGTCGAACCAACGCTGTCCCTCGAATTCGAAAGACCAGCTTGTTACGCCTTGCAGGTTCACACGATACCGCGCGGCAAGATCAAAGAGCCTGGCGAAAGAAGAGGCCGTGTAGCTGGAATACATGGTCCCGTTCCGGTAGGCGTTTTCAGGATTGGTGGTCATGCCGCACGCCGCGCACCCTTCGGGATCGAACTCGGTGATCAGGACCGGAAGGTCGCCGAATTCCGAAGCCTTCACGATCTCGAAACCACGCGCGGCATCTCTCAGTTCCGGCGACATGTTCATCTGCACATGGCCGTTCACGAACTTCGGGCTGCCCTTTCCATGGAAGCTGATAAAATCCAGGGGTGCGCCCTTCTTTCCAGTGGCGTAATTCCTACCCCCTGCGCAATGCTTCAAAAACTGCTTCAGGTAATCTGCGGCTTTATCCCAGCCCGGTCCGGTGGTAGCGGGTCCGCCGACGCGCGCTTCCGGAAACGCTCTCTTCACGGCATTGGCCGCGTGATCGTACAACCTGAAATATTCTTCTTCCGTCCCTTTCCAGTAACCGATATTCGGTTCATTCCAGACTTCCCACCACCAGGACCGCACTTCTTCACGACCATAGCGTTCGACAGAATGGTTCACCCACTCATATACCAGCGCTTCCCATTTCGCGAAATCCTTTGGCGGATAGGCCCATCCGGTGTAGATCCTGTTATAGTCCACGCCTGGCTTCCAGTCGTGCCGGTAGGGACGGGGTTGCGCCGACAGCGCCTCCGGCGTAAACCCGATCTCCATCAAGGGCTTCATATGCCTGCGGACGTAGGTATCGACGATGCTGTCGACAAGCACCCAGTTGTAAACGGGGTTCCCGTTCTTGTCCTCTGTGTAGGCATTCGTGGAACCCCATTTCAATCCGGGTGTTCCGTCACCGGAAGTCAGAAGGTTGTGCGTGCGCACATATACCGGAACCGGACTCAGGGCCGCCAGCTCCCCGAGGAGCTTCTTGCCGTCCTGCATATAGGTGTAATTCGGCTCATCGTAACCGAAATACGCCCAGACATGGCGGAACGGTTCGCCAGGCCGCGAGACATCGATGGTCAGGCTGAAGGGCGGGGCCTGGCCGGCGGCAACTCCGGTGAGCAACAGCGCAAAGAAGAGGAGACCCTTTGACATACGTTTATCCATTCATTCATACTGAAAACTCCTGGCGAAAAGGCCGGAATCGCGGCCATTCACGATCGCTCGGCATAAACATTCCTGCCGCGGTCATCGTCACCATAAAATATCATCCGGTCGCCTTCGTCCCTCGTTTCGCGAATAAAAGGATCGTTGTGAAAATAGAAGCTGGCATTGTTCCCGGGTTTTCGCGTCAGGCGGAGAATCCTGTGATGAGTATCCTGGTCGATCCATTCGTCGGGCATTTTTTTTCCGCCGGTCGGTAGCACGGGCTGTGCGACGACCTGGTACATAACGGCGACCAACAACAAAACAAGCGCGGTGAACGGGGTCTTTAATTTTGTTTTCATCCCAGGTAATTTAGCAAAAAATTCCGAGCTACAGCACGGGTCTGAGTGCGAATGGAGCGACACTGTCCCTGCGCCGGATCCACCCGGGAGTGTTGCACTCCTTCGTTGAGCCAGAAGGCATCCGGGAAATAACGCGGTGGCTATTCAACGATGCGATCCGGTTCCGTCTCCTGCCATCGGTTATCACAGTCCGGCCTGCCGGCCTGGACCATTGACTTTTTTACTATCTTCGCAAAATGACTGCGACACCTGTAATTGAAATCACCGACGTCAGCAAAGCTTTCAAAGAGATCAGGGCTGTCAATAACCTGAGCCTGACGATTTACGAAGGTGAGTACGTGGCGCTGCTCGGGCCGAATGGCGCCGGAAAGACTACGCTGATCGAAATGATCGAGGGCATCCAGAAACCGGACTCGGGCACGATCCGGATCCTGGGAATGAACTGGAAAGAGCACGAGCACAGGCTGCACCAGAACATCGGGTTGTCGCTGCAGGAAACAAAGTTCATCGATAAGATCACCACGAAGGAGACGCTGGATCTGTTCGGGAGTTTTTACGGCCTGAGCGCCGGCAGGACCGGGGAGATCCTGGAGCTTGTCAACCTGACGGAAAAAAGAAATGCGTATACCGTGCACCTGTCGGGTGGTCAAAGGCAGCGCCTCGCCATCGGCATCGCCCTTCTGAATCACCCGAAAGTTCTGTTGCTCGACGAACCCACCACCGGTCTGGACCCGGGCGCGCGCCGGGAGATCTGGAAGATCCTCAAGCGCCTTCGCCTGGAATTCAACACCACCATGATCCTTACCACGCATTACATGGAAGAGGCGGAAGTGCTTTGCGAACGCATTCTCATCATGGACAAAGGCCAGTTCATCGCCGCCGGAACGCTGGCGGAGCTGAATGCCAGACATGGCGAGGGTGACCTGGTGGAGATCACATTCGACCGCAACTTCGATCTCACCTCGGCAGGCCTTTCCGGTGTCAAAAAAGTGAACTGGGTGGAACCCCACACACGGGCGCAGGTATTTGTCGACAATATATCGGAAGTGCTGCCTTCCATCATTGAATCATCCCGTAGCCGGAACGTTGCTATCACGGCCCTGAACTCCAGGAAAATGACCCTCGACGATCTGTTCATCTCGATGACGGGGCGTCACCTCACAGACTCGTGATTCGCCTTTCCTGCCGCACAACCAAAAACCAGATTGTCAAATCACCGATCAACAAGAACGTCACATGAAGAGTCTGTACCAGTTAATCCTAAGTGTGTTCAGGGTATTTTTCCGCGAGCCGGCAATCATCTTCTGGGCGGTTCTCTTTCCCATTATCATGGCCTGGGTTCTTGGGATCGCTTTCTCGAAAAACGGCGAGTCCGTACGGACGGTCTACGTGACGGGCACCCAACCGGTTCCCGAAAAAATCAGCGGAGAAAAGGTTTTCAACGACGAGACTGGCAACCCCTACCGGATCAAATTCCGGAACGCTTCAGGGGAAGAGGCGTTGAACGCGATCCGCCGGGGATTGATCGTTATCTACGTGGAAGTGGCCGGCGATTCCATCCTGTACCATTTCGATCCCTCGAACTCCGATGCCCAGCTCACCTATCTCATCCTGGACAAGGGACTTCACCAGCGTGTGGCTGACGACAAAACTTCGATCCGGCCGCTGCAGACGAAAGGCACGCGGTACATCGACTTTCTTGTTCCGGGCCTCATCGCGCTGGGGATCATGAATTCATGTGTCTGGGGCATCGGCTGGACACTGATCGAGACCCGCATGAAAAAGCTGATGCGCCGGATGGTGGCCACACCGATGCGAAAATCCCTGTTTCTCAGCTCCTACATTGTGACACGGATTGTCCTCGCAGGGTTTGAGACATTGTTGCTGTTGACGTTCGCGCATTTCTACTTCGATATCGGGATCACCGGCAGCGTCGCCGCGTTTGTCCTCGTCTTCCTCGCGGGCATTTTCGCTTTTTCCGGTATCGCTATCCTCATGGCATCGCGAACATCGAAAACGGAAGTCGCGAATGGGCTGGTCAATGCCGTCACCCTTCCG
Organism: Chryseosolibacter sp.; assembly: GCA_036383235.1. GTDB lineage: Bacteria > Bacteroidota > Bacteroidia > Cytophagales > Cyclobacteriaceae > Chryseosolibacter. The sequence goes on along the minus strand of DASVOT010000171.1, from coordinate 1,210 downwards.
ATGATGATCTTGTCCGGCATCTTCTTTAATTACCACAACTTTCCGGGCTGGGCCATTTCGTTCATTCAGGCCTTACCCCTTACGTTGCTGGCCGACTCCCTCAGGTCCGTCTTCATCGAGGCCGCGGGCCTGCCGGAAGTCATGAAGGCGGTGGCGATCCTGGGCTTTACCGGCCTTGCAACTTTTGTGGCCGGCCTGAAGATTTTCCGCTGGTATTGACAGCAACGCCTGCCTGCGCGGTCGCTGTGTCCGATATGGAAAGCATTCGCCGTTGCATCGCCGGTCTGTCAGCCCTTTGAGCGTAGCGCCAGTCCCACGTCCAAGCTGCAGGGGGTATGAAATTTTCCGGACATCGAAAAAGAATTAAATGAGGATTCTGGTTTTTGGAGCGTCAGGAGCCACAGGCCGCAATCTCGTGTCTCAGGCTTTGAGTCAGGAGCATTCTGTCACTGCCTTTGTTCGTGATCCTTCAAAGCTTAATGTTAAACACGAAAGGCTGAAGACCTGTAAGGGCGATGTGCAAGACTACCGAACGGTAGAGAATGCGATAACGGACCAGGATGCCGTTCTATCGGCTTTAGGTGCGTCGAATCCCTTTAAACGGGATTTGACCTTGATAAGAGGCGTCCAGAATATTACCACCGCAATGATTAAGCGAAATGTCAGCCGATTCATTTATCAGTCTTTCTTAGGTGTGAGTGAACACAGAAGTGAGCTGGGTTTTCTGATAGCCCGTGTTCTGCCAATTTTCATAAAGGGCGTTATCCTCGATCATAAGGAAAAAGAAAACATCATCGTTAACAATAATCACCTCAGCTGGACTATCGTGCGATGTTCAATATTAACCAACGGACCTTTTACCGGTAACTACCGAGATGGCGAACACATTACTCCCACAGGAATAATGCCCTTCATTTCCAGGGCGGATGTGGCAGATTTCATGCTTAAGCAATTGAAAGGTTTCAAATACCTTTCTAAGAAACCACGGATAATGTATTAGAGTGTAGCCGTCAATTCATGGCATTGTCCGGTTCAACCAGAAGAACACGTTGCCGGATATACGGGTATACGGCATAGCCGTCAGGCTAAGAGATTAGACAGGTAAACAAACGATTGCGCCCTCATTTTTTCGCGCCTCTATACTCTTTCAGGAAGAAAGAGCTAAGGGTGCCGGGCTGGGAAGAAGCCGGCGTTCCGTTTGCGAAAAAAT
>DASVOT010000170.1:0-2492 GCA_036383235.1 Chryseosolibacter sp. | reverse complement strand
GAACCGTACCCGTGTCTCCAAGCGGAAGGTCCAGAATGGAGCGAAGGTGTTGCTCATATTGAGAGGTCGTGTTCGCTTCTATCGTGTGATGTCCGCTGTTGTGTGGGCGCGGAGCGATCTCATTGACGAGGATCTCGCCCGCGCGTGTTACGAACATCTCCACGGCCAGCAGTCCGGTCATGTTGAGACGCCTGATGATTTGGCGGGCGATGGTATCGGCTTGTTTTGCGGTTTCCGCTGGCAATTCTGCGGGGGCAAAAAGATACTCGACCAGATTCTGAACCGGGTGAAACGCCATTTCCACTACGGGATACGATGTTACCTCACCCCGTTGGTTGCGGGCGACGATGACAGCAATTTCCTTCTCAAAGTCGATGAGTTTTTCAATAAGCCCTGGGGAATCGTAGGCGTTTTCAAGCCCTTTTTCATCGCGGATGATTTGCACGCCCCTCCCGTCATAGCCTTCTTTTCCCAATTTGTTCACGAATGGGAGGAAGTGCGCGTGCCGCCTGACGGCTTCCGCGTTTTCAGTGAGATAAAATTCAGCAGTAGGGATTCCGTTATCGCGGTAAAACGATTTTTGCCGGCGTTTGTCCTGGATTAACTCGATCACCTCCGGCTGCGGAAACACTTTTTTGCCTTTTCCCGCAAGATCCCGCAGGGCAGTTGTGCTTACGTTCTCAATTTCGATGGTAATGATATCACAGCCGGAGCCGAATTTCATGACCGTATCGTAGTCGGTGAGAGGCCCGCAATGAAATTCCGCGATGGACGAGCACGGAGCCGCAGGATCCGGATCAAGGACAGCAAACGGTAAATTGAAATCAATGCCCGACTGGATCAGCATGCGGCCGAGCTGGCCTCCGCCCAATATACCGATCTTGAAATCCTGCTGAAAAGTATGCGTCAAAATTGCTGGTTTACGTGGAACCGTCGAAAATCATTGAACCGGCGGACGATCGACTACAACGTCCAGTATCTGATCCCCAACCTGCAGATAATCCATGACGTTGATACCCTCGACCACCTCCGCAAAGATAGTATACCTGCCGTCCAGGTGAGGCGTCGGCGAGTGCGTAATAAACCACTGCGTTCCCTCGGTATCCTTTCCGGCCGAAGCCATTCCCACAGACCCGGTGCGGAAAAGACGGCTTGAGAATTCAGACCTTATCGAGTAATCTTCGCTCCCCCACCCGTCGCCCCGGGGGCATCCGGCCTGGACGACAAAATTTGGTACGACCCGGTGAAAAAACTTATTGTCAAAATAATTCTTTTGCGCGAGGTCGATGAAGTTCGCGACTGAACCCGGCGACTCGTCGACCAGCAGCCTGATGACAATGCTGCCACGCGCGGTCTTGATGGTCGCACGCTGATCAGAGGGAATCGATTTAACGAGATTCCAATCTATGGGATGATTGAATTCATTTATCACTTTCGCTGGTTGGTTCTTTCCCTCGAACACCGCCAGCGCTTCCTCGACTGCCTGCAGGGCCTCGTTGTCGCGGGGGAGCCGAAGCCGATCCTTCGCCGCGTGCAAAAAATCAGCGGTCCCGATGAGAGCCTTATAGCCAGACTCTTTATCTGCCAGTGCCGAGGCAATGATGGCCACCACCGCCGGGTCGTTTGACGAAATCAGAACGCGAAAAGCAAGCGCAAACTGCTTGCGACGACCGGATGATACCTCTTCGCCCTTGCTCATGCCCGCGAGCGCACCTGCTGCTGCCGTCCTGACAATCGCTGTGTTTGCTGTTTGAAGTTCGCCTTTGACAAATTCGAAGGCAGGTGGGTAGCCCTTGAGGCAGCTTAAATATGCGGCTTTGATATACGGGTTAGAAGCGCCCTCGTACTTGCTTTCGATTTCCTTTTCGACGTCTTTATTTTTTCCAGCATCCAGGGCAGCCTCATAAAGATTTGCCTTGACGCGCCAGTCGTCGGCCTGGTTGGTCAGAGTCGAGACCTCAATCCAGTCTTCCGGATCGATCCTTGCAAGGATCGTCTCAGAAGCGGCAACAGCCACATTCACGTCCCTGCCTGTGGATGCTTCGTACAAGTAATTTTTTATTTTCCGGTAGGGGAAAGCGCCCAACGCGCGGATGGCGTTCACCGTCACCCTGGAATCTCCTTTATCTTTAACTATCGATTTGAGCGCAGCAAGGGCCGAGTCTGACTGGATCTTTCCAAGCGACGAGACCGCTGCCATCCTTACGTCCGGAGAAGGATCCGTGCGCGCACTGCGGATCAATTCGCTACTGTAATTTTCAAAGGAGGTAGCGCCGCGAGCAAAGTAGGTGGCGGCGCCCAGGCGGGTTAGCGTAGAATGTTTCTTGTCGAGCAACTGTGCCGCTACACGGCTGGCGGAAGAGTCCGCTTGTCCCCTGACGCCGGCGCGGTAGAAGGACCAGGCGAGTCCCGCTAAAGTTGTGGAATCGCCTGCCAGCCGTGCAGGGTCAAGTTGCCATCTGGCAGTTGTCTTCCCGTAGGCATTGAGGATC
>DASVOT010000169.1:0-20953 GCA_036383235.1 Chryseosolibacter sp. | reverse complement strand
CGTACCAGTCACCGGTCCACTCCCAGACATTCCCGATCATATCATAGAGACCGTATGCGTTGGGAGGGAAGCTTCTGACAGGAGCAAGGCGTTCAAACCCATCTTCGGCGGAGTTGAAGTTTGGAAAACTTCCCTGAAAGGTATTGGCCATGAATCTTCCGTTGACTTTCACATTGTTGCCCCATGCATACCGTTGCTGTTCGGCACCTCCACGGGAGGCGAACTCCCACTCCGCTTCAGTGGGTAGTCGTTTCCCTGCCCACGTGCAATATGCCGTCGCATCTTCGAAGGCAACGTGCACCACCGGGAAATTCATTTTACCTTCGAGGTTACTGGCCGGCCCTTCAGGATGCTTCCAGTCCGTTGCGGGCAACCAGCGCCACCATTGTGAATAATCATTGAGCATCACGGGTTGTTTGGGTGGATTGAACACCAGCGAACCCGGCACGAGGAGGCTGTCAGCAGGGCGCGGGGTCCCGGGCGGTGACTGCCTGCGAAGGTCTTCCCATGTTGGTTTTCGTTCCGCCACGGTAATATAACCCGTCGCGGAGACAAATTTTTCGAAGTCGGCGTTCGTTACTTCCGTTTCATCCATCCAGAACCCGTTCACCTTTACCTGGTGGGCGGGCCGCTCATGCGGGTACGCTTCGGCGTCATCCGTTCCCATCACGAACGTTCCCCCCGGGATCCAAAGCATGCCTGGCTCATTCTTTTCCGGTTTCCGATCGCGCGTCATCATTTCCTCCCTCTGGCTTTTCTCCTTACAGGAAAGCGCCAGGAGCAGCATTGATCCACATAACAACGTGTAAGCCCTCATACGGGTTTTTTTTGGGGAAGTCTGCGTTCAATAAACGACATCGCAGCGGATTTTTCAAAAAAATCTTTTTTGTGCTTCGATGCCCTGCGCATTGCCTTACAGGAGAAAAGAAAATTTATCCAGCATCTGCTTTTTCGCCACAAGTGCCTTTCCAGGGAATGGATTTTGCTTGCCAGGGTCGGGAACAGAGACACAGTCACGGGTCGGATTTGAAAATGAGACACCGAAAGCAGCCGCCCATAAAGATCCTGGTCGTCGAAGATGACCCCGACATTCTCAATGCCCTCAACATCGCGCTTGGTTCGATCGGCTTTGATGTGGATGTCCTGTTAAGCGGGGAATCTATCCTTCAGAATCGATTTGTTGTTCCCGACCTGTTCATTCTCGACAAGCGGCTGCCGGATGTCGACGGACTGGAGGTATGTCGTTATCTGAAGTCAAAACCAAACTACAGGAATGTGCCCATCATCGTTACTTCTGCCAGCCACCGCATCAAAAAGAAGGCCCTGGAAGCCGGAGCATTCTGCTTCATAGAGAAACCGTTTGCCATGCAGCAATTGGTGGAGGCGGTGAAAGACGCTATGCGGTTGCGCGATTAGAACAAGCGCCGCGGCCTGTCCTGGCCACCGTGATTCGCATATTTGTCTACGACCTGCAGCAGGTCCCTGAGATCAAACGGCTTTTCGATAAAATCGTCGACACCAACCTGCCGCGCTTTGTTTTTCAGTTTATGATAAGAAGAGATCATTATAATGGGAATATTCCTGGTCTCCTCTTTTACTTTAAGGTATTTACAGATCGCAATCCCGTCGATGGTAGGCAGCGCCTTGTCGAGAATAAAGAGATCGGGCCAATCGCGCCTGCCTTCAACTATGGTCTTTCCGGAGGGCAGCGGTTCCACGTCGTAGCCGGCTTCATTTAAAACAACCTTGAGAATGAAACGGATGTCCGGATCATCCTCGGCCACCAATATTTTTTTTATCATCTGTTCACTTGCGCGGTCGGCCGCTTTTAAGAAGGATCGTCAGGCGTCAGGTTGGGCAGAGAGCAAATGTAAGAAGCTTGTGGCGGAGGACAAGCATCCGTTGGGATTAAATGACCGGTCGGTGTTTGTTTACAGGCATAAGAATTTAACACCCGTTTGGACAATATGCGGAGTGATGAAGGAAGAGGTTGAGCGTATTCAAACGTCGCTGCAGATCGATGAAGATATCGACCTGCACATGAAAAGCTGGCGGGTGCAGCGCGTTGGATGGGGCCACATGGTGTCGTTTCTCTTGCTTGCGATTCTCGGATTGTTCGGCAATGGCCTTTTGAGCGAAAGAACACTAGGCAAAGGCGGTACCTTCCTCACCTATGACCGGTTTACCCGTTTTGAAAATGACACGGAAATGGAAATCGAGGCGCAAAGCGTGAACGGGAAAATCTCGGTGGTCCTTCCGCCGGATTTTTGCGAACGTTTCAAGGTGGAGAAGATCAACCCTGATCCATCGGTACAAAAAGGCGACAACGGCTCGACCGTTTACGAGTTTCAGGCCAGCGGCAGAGCGCACCTGACGCTCTTTCTCTCTCCCAGGAGCCACGGGAGTCTCCGCTGCAGGGTCGCGGTCAACGAGGCGGAATTCGAAATTGTAAATTTTATTTACCCCTGACATGAACCCTGTTTACCGCGGTTTGTCGATCTATCTCTTCATCCTTGTGCTCTTCCGCATCATGGGGAAGAAAAGTCTTTCTGACGCCACGACATTTGATTTCGTACTGCTTCTCATCATCAGTGAAGTCACGCAGCAGGCATTGGTGGGCCAGGATTTTTCCATTACCGGATCGTTTATACTTATTACCACCCTGGTTACCACCGATCTCGTCTTTTCACTGTTGAAAGAGAATTTTCCGTTCATTGGCAAGGCGACGGAGGGTTTGCCGCTCGTCATTGTGAACAAGGGCAAACCGCTTACCGGACGAATGCGAAAGACGAAGGTTTCGGAGGATGATATTATGGAGTCTGCCAGGGCCAGCTTCGGGCTGGAAAAAATGGATGACATCAAATACGCGATCCTCGAGAAGAGCGGACAGATCACAATTGTACCGTTCAGCCGGTGAATCCCGATTCTTACGTGTTCCTTGATGCAGGTTTTTTCTCCAGCGCAAAAAGTATCTGCTTCAGCTTTTTTGCATGCGACTCGAGTTCTTTCGATTGCCGGAGGTAGTCGGCGGATATCCGATTGTTACCTTTTTGCGATTCGCGTTCGCCCAGTCGCTTTAGTAGATTCTTTCGCTCATCGATCATCCTCAGGGCCACCCATAAGCTTGATTCCGTGGAGGCGTTGACTGCATCGATCAAGGACTCTTCAGAAAACGCGTGGCCTACATGACAGCGAAATCGCCTGTGGCCATTCTCTTTTATCTCCCAAAGCGCGCCCCCGCAATCCGGACAGCTGAGGGCGCTGACTTTTCCCAGGTCCTCCACCTGTTCGATCCCCAGGCTGACGCGCTCGCCAATCCGGGCTTCCCGCAGGATGTCGTCGGGGATCTTCACTTTCCTTTTTTTACTTAAGCGGGCGATCGCCTGTTTCACCGCGTCACCCATTTCACTTACCGGCAGAACGTAGTCGGGTTTCAGGATGCTGCGGACAGCATTCGGCATGTCAGGATACAATGCCTCCTCCGGATCCTGCACGATGCAAACACCACCGACTCTCTTGATGGCATACATACCCGATGCCCCGTCTTCCAGAAGACCGGACAGAATAACTCCTATGACCCTGGGCCCGAAAGATGCCGCTGCCGACCGGAACAGCATGTTGATGGAAGGACGATAGCGGTTTTCGCGCGGCCCCTGACCCAGCAGGATCCTGTCTTTGCTGATCAGCAAATGCCGGTCGGGCCGTGCAATATAAATATGATCTGCCATGACGGTTTCGCCATTCCTTGCGATTTGACATTTCCAGGGCGTCGACCGCTGCAGGCGTTGGAGCAACAGTTCTCCTATCGTGTTCCTGGAAAGATGCAGCACGATCAGAACAGAAAAAGAATAACCTTTCGGGAGTTGAGCCAGCAGCTGAGGCAATAAGGAACTTCCGCCTGCCGATGCCCCGACGACTAAAACGATGCGCGCTTTTTCCATACCCTCTGGGGAGGAAAATCCCGTTCCCCGTACTCACATGCCGAGGCATTGTTTTGCAAATGCCGCCAGGCAGGATATTTTGCCGCTGAAACGCCGGACCGAATAATTCCGGTAATCATTTAAAAGGAACTGGATTATCCTTAAATTGTAGAAGCATGGGAACTTCATCTCCAGCAGGAAGATGCCCGGTCAGACGAAGACCGAAACGGTAACGGCCAGCTCGACTGTTCAGATTTCAGGCAGTCGTAAAACTATTCAGGAGTGAACCCGCACTTTGATGAAAAAAAAAGTCGCTAAATCTTCAGCGAGGAAGGCCCAAAAGAAAACCCCGGTGACCGTCGCCGCGAAGCGAAAACTCCGCCTGCCCGACAAATATTTTCCGATTGTCGGCATCGGCGCCTCCGCCGGAGGGTTGGAGGCCTCGCTTGAACTTCTCAAGTATACACGGGCAGACCTGGGAATGGCGTATGTCTTCATTCATCACCTGTCGCCCAATTACAAAAGCAACCTTGCGGAAATCTTTCAGCGTCAAACGCCGATGCCCGTGGTGCAGGTTACGAGCGGTCTGAAGCTCGAGCCGAATCATGTGTACGTGATCCCGCCGAATACCTACATGTCGGTAGAAGACACATCGTTGAAACTTGTCAAACGGACAAAGCTCGATATACCCTACCATCCAATCGATTATTTCCTGATGTCTCTCGCGGAGGTAAGCGACCACAAGGGGATCGGCGTTCTTCTTTCCGGCACGGCTACTGACGGCACTTTGGGACTGAAAGCGATCAAGGAATCGGGGGGCATCTCCTTTGCCCAGGATGAAAGCGCGCGCCATGATCAGATGCCGAAAAATGCCCAGGAAGCGGGCTATGTGGATTTCGTTCTGTCTCCGGGGAGGATTGCCCAGGAACTGGCGTCACTGGCGCAACATCCCTATAAGATGATCCCTTCCGATCACGGGGTTATAAAGGAGGAGGGAGAGATCAAAAAGGTGTTGGCACTCGTGCTGGAGCAAAAGGGAGTCGACTTTTTTTCGCACTACAAGAAAAGCACCATTTACCGGCGTGTTATCCGGCGCATGGCCCTGAACAAGAGGGAGGCTGTGAAGGACTACCTGAAAGTTCTCAGGGAAAACCCGGGGGAGCTCGATGCCCTGTATCAGGATTTCCTCATCAATGTGACGACCTTTTTCAGGGAGCCTGCTTTTTACAAAGCCTTGACAAAAACGGTTTTCCCGAGGATCCTGAAAACACTGAAGCGGAACGATCCCATCCGCATCTGGGTGGCCGGATGCGCGACGGGAGAGGAAGCATACTCCACTGCCATCTGCCTGACGGAATTCCTGCAAAGCAAAAAAGTATTGCATCCGATACACATTTTCTCCACTGACCTCAATGCTAAGGCAATCGAAAAAGCGCGCCTGGGCATTTACCCGAAAAACCTCGTCCAGCATATTACCACCCAGCGCCTTAAAAGATTCTTTAGCAGGGTCAACGGCCACTACCAGATCGTGAAGTCTATCCGGGAAATGTGCATTTTCTCGGCCCATGACCTGCTGAAGGATCCGCCTTTTTCGCACATCGACCTGGTGAGCTGCCAGAATGTGCTGATCTACCTCAAACCGGGTCCGCAGCGAAAAATATTTCAGGCTTTCCATTATGCGTTGAAGCCCACCGGTTTTCTGCTGATGGGAAAATCCGAAAGCATCGGCACCGCCACCGACCTGTTCCGCCTCTCGCCCCGGGGGTCACGGTTGTATTCAAAGATACCAGGCCCACCCCGCCAAATGGATTTTGCCTCCCATCTTCCTCCGGCCGCAGGGAAAACCACGCTGTCTTTCCGGACAGCAGGTGACGAGAATGATTTAGAGAAACAATCGGACAAGATTCTGCTCAATCGCTATGTTCCCGCAAGCGTATTGGTGAACCGCGATCTTCAGATCGTCCGCTTTCGCGGTTCGATCTCATCATACCTGGAGCCGGCATCGGGAAAGGCAAGCCTGAGTCTTCTCAAAATGATCAAAGACGAATTGCTTTTCGATGTGAGGGCGGCCCTGCAGCAGGCGAAGAAGTCCGGATCAGTGGCCACCCGGGAAAGCTATGTTCCCGAGAAGAAAAGCAACCGGGGGGTTATTGTAGAGGTGACACCGGTTAATTCGGGTAAGGACACTCATTATCTCATTGTCTTTAAGGACGCGCTTGAAGAGATTTCGGTGGCTAAGGCCGGCAAACCCCCGAAGCATGGGGGTGAAAAAGCAAAGCGAGAAAGACTGGAACAGGCGCTCCTGACCGCCCGTGAGCAGATGCGGTCCACCAGCGAAGATTTCGAGGCGACAAGGGAAGAGCTGCAGTCGGCAAATGAGGAGATCCTTTCATCCAACGAAGAGTTGCAGAGTATTAACGAAGAGCTTGAAACCTCCAAGGAGGAACTACAAGCTTCAAATGAAGAGCTGACGACGACCAATGAAGAGCTGCAGGACCGGAACCTGGAGCTCAGGCAATCGAGGGACTATGCGGAGGCCATCATCCATACGATGCGCGGTCCGCTCATCGTCCTGAATAGCGAAATGCGTGTTCGAACGGCCAACAAGGCATTCTATGATTTTTTCGGCATCCATGCCGAGCAGACCGAAGGCACCCTGATCTATAACCTGGCCAAAGGCATCTGGCTGCCGGCTGCTTTGGCCGAACGGCTGAGAGACGGGTTCTCGAATGAATTCGACTTCAACGATTTTATGGTCACGCATACTTTTCCGCAAATCGGCAGCCGCACACTGATCATTAACATGCACCGCATTCCGCAGACTCAATATAACAAGGAAGCACTCATTCTTCTCTCCTTCGAAGACATCACCCGGTACAAGAAAGCGGAGGAGTCCCTGCTTCAAACACAGGCTCAATTGAAGCTGGCGCTGAGCGCAGGATCCGTAGGCACCTGGTCATGGAACATCAAAACGAATGAAGTCACCGTTTCCGAGGAGGAGAACAGGCTGTATGGCATGCGCCCAGGTGAGAACATGACAGCTTACCCCGAGTGGGAGAAAAATCTTCATCCACAGGATCTGGTGGCTGCACGTGAGGCGATCAAGCGATCCGTAGAACAGAAGATCCCCCTTGATATCGAGTTCCGGATCGTGTGGCCGGATGGGAGCACGCGATGGATCATGGCAAAAGCACACACCTATTACGACGACCTCGGCAAGCCCGATAAAATGATCGGGGTCAACATCGATGTCACCGAGCGACGGGCGGCCATTCAGGCGCTGGAGGAAAGTGAGAAAAGGTTTCATGCCATGAGCGACAATGCACCGGTGATGATCTGGATGGCGGACCCCGATCAAAAGATCACCTTCCTCAACAAAACATGGCTTTCATACACCGGCAAGAAGCCCGAAGAGGAGCTCGGCGAGGGATGGCTGGCGGATATCCACCCGGAAGATAAGAACCTGTTCCTCGATGTGTATCAACGGTCGTTTCGCGATCACCGCGACTTTAAGATCGACTATCGGCTGAGGAGACATGACGGCGAATACAGGTGGATCATGACACACGGCATTCCGCGATTCACGGGCGACGATCACTTTGTGGGTTTTATCGGCACCTGCATCGATATCAATGACCGCATCGACCTCGAACGCCAGAAAGATGACTTCATGAGCATTGCGTCGCATGAGCTGAAGACGCCGGTCACGAGCATAAAAGCCTACGCGCAGATCCTTCACGATAAGTTTCGCAAGGCGAATGACGATGTGTCAGCCAATATGCTGGAGCGTCTTGACCTGCAGATTGATAAACTTACCGGGCTCATCAACACGCTGCTGGATGTGACCAAAGTGCAAAGCGGAAGGATGGATTTCGCTGAAGAACTGTTTGACATCGAGGAGTTTGTTCGCGAAGTGTCGGATGAAATGCAGGCAACCCTTCCCACGCATAAAATTATCCGACATGTAAAGACAGAAGGAAAGGTGTACGGCGACCGGGCGAGGATCGCGCAGGTTCTCAACAACCTCATTTCGAATGCGGCGAAATATTCTCCCGGCTCCAGCGATGTGATTGTAGAGGCGTCGCGCGATGGCAACGAGTACGTTTTCAGCGTCCAGGATTTCGGTATCGGCATTCCAAAAGACATGCAGGACAAGATCTTCGGTCGCTTCTTTCGCGTAAGCGAGTCGTCCGGCAACCGCGTTTCCGGACTCGGCCTCGGTTTGTTTATCTCCTCCCAGATCGTCAGACAACACGGCGGCAACCTCTGGCTGGAAAGCCAGCCTGGAAAAGGTTCCAAGTTTTTCTTTTCCCTGCCGGGGAAAAACGATGGGCAGGCCCAATGAATCAAGAAGTGGTATGAAAAAAACAGTGATGATTGCCGACGACGACCCGGACATCCTTTTTACCATCGGAGTGATGCTCGAGACCGCAGGATATGAAGTCATCTCCACGCTTGACGGCACGTATGTGCTGGAGGGCGAGTACGAGTCTCCGGATCTTTACCTGCTGGACAAAGGAATCCCCGACCTCGACGGGATCGAGATCTGCCGGCAACTGCGCAAAAGACTCGTGTCTGCCAACATTCCCATCATCGTGATCTCCGCCAGCCCGAGATCCAGGCAGGAGGCGCTGAATGCCGGCGCGAACGCGTTCCTGGAAAAACCCTTTCAAATGAAAGACCTGCTGGCCGCCGTGAAAAAATTCGCCGGGCCCGTCTGAGTTTCCCTTTTCCGGCAAATGCCGAACTGATTTCCGGCGGTACCCGGCCCGTGTCTGGAACCTGTACCCGTTTTTTTATTGCAACGTCGCGTTCGCCCTTTTGCTCCAATTATTTTTTTTGTTATTATAGTTGTTGTACTAATAATTAATGTACTAAATTAGCGCGTCATCCACCATCCGGGACCAATATGGAACAGACGGACATTTGTATCATCGGAGCGGGGCCGGTCGGCTTGTTTGCGGTATTTGAGGCAGGCCTCCTGAGGATGCGCTGCCACGTCGTGGACGTCCTTCCGCAGATCGGCGGACAGCTTTCCGAGATCTACCCCGGGAAACCCATCTACGATATTCCCGGCTTCCCCGAAATCACAGCCAGCGAACTGGTTGGCAACCTCGCCCGGCAGATCGAGCCTTTCCGCCCGCGGTTTTCCCTGGGCGAGAAAGTCACACGCGTGGAGAGGAACCTGGATGGCAGCTTCCGCGTGCAAACCTCCGACCATACAACCATCGGCTGCAAGGTGATTGTCATCGCCGCCGGGCTTGGCTGCTTTGAACCTCGAAAACCGGAAATCGCAAACCTTGAAAAATTCGAAGGGAAAGGAATCACCTACTTTGTGAAGGATCCCGAGATGTTCCGCGGCAGGAAGGTCGTTATCAGCGGAGGGGGGGACTCTGCACTTGACTGGACCATCCACCTCGCGGCCCTTGCGGAACGCCTTACGCTCATTCACCGGAACGAAACATTCAGGGGCGCCCCGGACTCGTCGCGGAAAGTGTTCGAACTTGCGCGCGCCGGCGCCATCGACCTGCTGTTGAATACCAACCTCGATGGCGTGTCGGGCAATGGTCGCCTCTCGGCAGTGTCGGCGATCGATTCCAATAAGAATGTCCGGATAATTGAGGCCGATTATCTCGTCCCCTTGTTTGGCTTGAGTCCGAAACTCGGGCCCATTGCCGACTGGGGCCTTATCCTCGACAAGAACGCCATCCCCGTCAATCCGGCGGACTACTCCACGAACGTTTCGGGGATTTTCGCCATTGGCGACATCAACACCTATCCTGGCAAATTAAAACTCATCCTTTCAGGCTTCCACGAGGCGGCGTTGATGGCGCAACGCGCATTCCAGTTCGTTTACCCGGATCAGAAGCTGAGCTTTAAATACACCACCGTCAACGGTGTCAACGCTTTTTGATTTCATCATGATAACCTTTGAAGTAGAGAACGGTGCCGGCGCAAGACAGCTGATCGAAGTACCCGAGGGGATTAACCTGACGCTCATGGAAGTGCTGCGCGCTTCCGGGTATCCCATCGAGGCGACCTGTGGCGGAATGGCCCTATGCGCAACCTGTTACGTGGAGGTATTGAGCGGGCTCCGGCAGCTCGACGGACCCACTGACGCGGAATTGGATATGCTGGACACCTTGCCATCGACGACGCCCCGAAGCCGGCTGGCGTGCCAGATCCGGATCAGCCCGAAACTGGAAAGTATGGTGCTGAAGCTGAACGCGGTTCCGGTATGACGACGGCAGCAGAGATGCGCGCTCCACAGCAAGTCAGACTTCGTTTTATTCCAGGTTTTTGTAAATGGAGTCGAGTACCTTCTTGAAATGCGTAAAATCGTCTTTGGACAATCCCTCCCACGCCTTCAGGCGGATCTTTTCGATTTTTGGTTTCATCTGTTCGACCTTCTTCCTTCCCTTCCGGGTTAGCTCAACCTGGAAGCTCCGGCGGTCCGACGGGTGTTGGCGGCGGATGGCCATCTCCTTTTCGCACAACAGGTCAATGATGCGTGTAACGGTCGGGTTATCCTTGAAAAGGAGTTCCGCGAGCTCGTTTTGTTTCATGCCCTCGCGCTCATAGAGGTGCTTCAGCACGAGCCATTGATCCACCGTTACATTCAGCTTCAGCGCCTTAAACTTCTGCTGCGCGTACTGCTTTACCCGCCGTGCGGTGCGGTCGAGTAGAAACGAATAGGAACTGTAGCGTTCTTCCTTCATGCTGCGAATTTGTTGCCATGGCAACGAATGGGAAATTACAATTTTCCGGTCGACCCGTTGGCCGGCAGATGAAAATATTTTTCCTGCCTGTGCGATAGGATAAGAAATGGGTTACCGGAGGGTTTCCGGCCTTCGCGATCGTCGTGCCCTGGCGATACAGACCCAGCCGACCACGAACATGATTTCCAGAATGCCATCGGCCAGGTAGATGTCGGAGATCACATCGGTGAGCGCGTAATAAAAATCAATGGAGATGAACGCCACCGCAGTCAGGCTTCCCAGCACCAGGGCAGGGCGGTGATCGGTTTCAATAAAGAGATGGGTGTATAAGCAGGCGGCGACCGGCACGAGGAGGGCCCCGACGGTTTTTACAAGCCATACATCGGTTTTCTCGCCCGTCACATACATGAAGCTTGCGATATCCACCAGGGGCCAGATGGCGGTCACCATGATATAAGTGGCTTGGGTCCATAGCAAAGGTCGGAGCATCTTGATTTTATTTCAGCGTGCGGACTGCCGCGCAGACAAAAAAAATCCCGGGCTTTCCAGCAGCATGTCGTTTTGGAAGCCCGGGATGATTTCGAGGCTAACACTCAGTTGCCATCGGCAGTCGTGTTACTGGTGCTGTCATTGCTCATGAGTTGTGTTTTGAGGCTATCGGCCTCATCCAGGTGCTCCTGTATGTAGGGAAGATATTTCGACGCATAAGTCCTTACCCGCGTCTCGGTCGTGGTTGTCGTCGCGGTCTGGTAAGTTGTCTTGGCGTTCTGGTGCATCCGGATTTGCGTTCCGAGGTACAGCGTGTCGAAAGAGTAGCCGGAGTCAGCGCTGTCCAGCTGAGCTTTCACTGACGTGTTGCTTTGGCCCATGTCGGTCGGCCAGTCGACTCCATTAAAATCGTTTGCAATACCCTGCAGTTCGTTTTGCGCCTGCGTGTGGTCATCGATCATTTTCTGAGCGAATGATCTGACAAGAGAGTCCGTAGCCTTGGTAACCGCTACTTTGCCGATCTCAATTTCTGCCATGTTGCTTGTGGCTGCATTTTCGACGAAAACCTGGTCGGTGTTGTTCAACGATTTCTTGCCGGCATTATCATTGTCATCATTATTGCACGCCATCCATACAAGCGGGGCAAGCATAATTGCGTAAATCCATTTTTTTGTTTTCATAAATTTCGAATTGTTTTGTTTTACATACCCTTCAGCACATACGCCCGTCCTGGGTCGACGCAACGTTACATCACGTTTGCGTCTTTCCATTTGCTGCTATCGGAAGACAACCCGGGACCCATTACACCGGCGTACTACGACCTATGAAAAATCGTTCCTGAGTTTTTCGCAACGGCGGCTTGTTGGCATCTTTACTCAAAAACAGAAACTTTCGCATCAACCCGGGTAAGATTTTTTCACCCGGTTCAACCGGATCGTTTTTCAGGTCAAGCGTCTTTTCAGCAGACAGCAATTCCGGAACAGTTTTTTATTTGTAGCTGAAGAAAAATTCGAATGACATGTACACATTAGGGATTAATGCGGCTTTCCACGACTCAGCAGCCTGTATTGTGAAAGACGGAAAACTTCTCGCCGCGGCGGAAGAGGAGCGGTTCACGCACATCAAGCACGGCAAAAGACCAGTGCCGTTTTCCGCCTACGAACTGCCATTTCACGCGATAGACTACTGCCTTGCAACGGCTGGCATACACGTCAATGAGGTAGACCATTTCGCTTACTCGTTTGATCCGTATGTGCTGCTGGGGGACCGGTACCGGTCGGAAGGAAAGATTGATCTGCCGCTCAGGCCTTCCGTTGAAGGGAGCGGCGACTGGCTGAATCCCTGGGATCCGTTATTTCTGGCCTATATCGTAAATGCTCCCTCGCAGCTGAGAGACGGATGGCCGCACCACCTGCAGCCCCGTTTTTTGGGTGCAGACATTAATCCGGCGAAATGGCATTTCGTCGACCACCACCTTTCACACGCCGCAAGCGCCTTCCACGCATCTCCGTATCACGAGGCAGCGGTGCTGACAATCGACGGAAGGGGAGAAAAGGCCACGACTTCCCACTACCATGGGCGTGGTACCGATCTCACCTGCCTGGCCCAGGTGCACATGCCGCATTCACTGGGACTGTTGTACGAACGAATGACGAGCTACCTCGGATTCCTTCATTCCTCCGATGAATATAAGGTAATGGCCCTTGCATCGTACGGCAAGCCGGTATACGCGGATGTCTTTAGAAGAATCATTCATGTGCTCGGTGATGGCCGGTACACGATTGACGAGATTGACTTTACGGAGCATTTCGGACCGCAACGAAGGAAGGGCGACGCGTTCGGCGCGCTCCATTTCAATATTGCTCACTCCCTGCAGCTTGTACTCCAGGAAACCGTGCTGAAACTAACGGAATGGCTATATGACGCAACAAAACTGGATACCCTTTGCCTCGCCGGCGGCGTGGCGCTGAACTGCGTAATGAATGCCTATCTGCGCGACCATGGCCCGTTCCGGAACATCTGGGTGCAGCCGGCGGCGGGCGACGCCGGCACGGCGCTTGGCGCTGCCCTGTGGATCGACGCGCAGGAGCGAAAAACCGATGCGCGGACCTTTATCATGGACCACGCTTACTGGGGCCCTGCGTACTCCGATGATGCGATCGAAAAGTTCCTCCGGTGGGCGAAGGTTCCGTACCGCAAGCTGGATGACGTCGCCCGAGAGGCCGCGGAGCTCCTGGCGCAGGACAAGATAATCGGTTGGTATCAGGGCAGAATGGAATTTGGTCCCCGCGCGCTGGGAAGCAGGTCGATCCTCGCTTCGCCTATACGCGCCGAAATGCAGGCGCGCCTCAATGAAGTCAAAGACCGCGAGGACTTCCGGCCCGTCGCGCCCGTCGTGCTGGAAGAAGACGCCCCGGACTGGTTTGAGGGAGCTGAATATTCTCCTTTTATGCTTTTCGTGTATCGTGTTAGAGAGGAAATGGCCGACAAAATCCCGGCCGTCAGGCACGTCGATGGCACTGCGCGTATCCAGACCGTTAACGAAGAGCAGCATCCTGCTTACCACGCGCTGCTGAAGGAATTCAAGGAGCTTACCGGCGTGCCGGTTTTGGTGAATACGTCCTTCAATACGTTGGGCAAGCCCATTGTGCTGACGCCCCGCGATGCCGTTGAATGTTTCTGGTGTTCGCCCTTCGACGCCCTGGTCATAGGCTCGTTCCTGATCGAAAAGGGAGATGGCTTCAGTCAGCCAGAAGAAACGCTGGCAATGGCATCGGCCGACGATCAGGCCTGACCGCCCGGCGCAGGGCATCACGTGAACCGCGGCTGAAGCGGTGCCCCAATTGCGAGCTGCTGAAGAACAAGCTGTAATACCCATTGCTCATCGGCCGCTTTTTCAAATGGGACGGAAATATGTCTTTCGCGATCCAGCGGCCGCCAGCGGCTGATATCCGAGTGCGGCGAGAAGAGGATGACACTGCGTGTGCCCAACGCCGCTGACAGGTGTGAAACGCCGGTATCGTTGCTGACCAGTAATGCTGCGCTTTCAATGATGGCGGCAAGCTCGCCGGCTCCCAGGTGACCAAAACTTTCCACGATATTCAGAACCGGCGTTTCTATTTGACGCTGAAGGCGTGACAGGAGGTCTTCTTCGTCCTGAGAGCCCGTCAAAACGATGGAATATCCCTGAAGCGCAATACGACTGGCTATAAACGCAAACTTGTCGACGGACCACCGCCGGCGGATATCGCGGGCGCCTGCGTGAACGCACACGTACCCGTTGGGCGAAAGGCCGGCACCCTCGGCAATCTGCCAATAGCGGCAACGCTCTTCTCCGGTGATCGGGAACTCAAGATGGCTCCCATCATCCGGAATCCCGGCGGCGCGCGTCAGCTTAAGAAAACGAAGGATCTCGTGCTCGCCGTCTTCGGAGACAGGAAAGAGCGCTTCGTCCGGTCCATACCCGCCGGCTTTCCGCAGGCCGCAGACTTTTTTTGCATTCCACAGCATGCACATCGAATTCGTGATGTCGCCATCCCCCTGCATCTGGAAGACGAGATCGAACCGGAGAGACCTGATACTCAGGAGAAATTCCACTGTAGCCTGCGAATTCAAAGGTTGTTCGGGCAGGCCCGGCCAGCCAGGGAAAGAAATGAACCGGTCCAGGTACTTCGAAAACCGGTCACGGAAACCCTCTTGCCACGGTAGGCCTATGAGTGTGATTTCTGCGTGCGGAAAAGCCTTGCGGATCGCCCGGACCGCCGGAATGATGCAGAGCATATCGCCCAGGTAAAGGGCGCGGAAAATCGCGATTCTGTAGACACTTTGCATCTTGCGTTCGTTTCGTTTTTTCATGATATGAATTCGGTGCCCCGAAAGGCATGTTTTTTATTCCAGTTATCCCGACAGGACTTTGCACATGAGATCCCTGAGAATTTCCGTCGTGATCCCTACTTATCAAAGACCACAGCTTTTGCTGCGCTGTCTGACCGCATTGCTGCAACAGAACTTTTGCCGCGAGGAGTTTGAGATCATTGTCGTAAGCGACGGCATCGACCCTGCCACCAGCCATTCGCTCGCTTCCTTGCCGTCGGAGAAGTATCCCACCCTCCGGTATTACCCGCTGCCGGAAAAATCCGGGCCAGCGGCTGCCCGCAACCTCGGATGGATACTCGCGGAAGCGCCGCTCGTCGTTTTTACGGACGACGACTGCATTCCTGACCGCAAATGGCTGGAGGCGATGTGGACATGCTATCAGTCCGCCGGAAGACGCGAAGTCGCTTTCTCCGGACGGACCGTTGTGCCCCTCTCGGAACATCCGACTGATTATGAGAAGAACATTTCTCATCTCGCGTCGGCGGAATTTATCACGGCGAATTGCGCCTGTACGCGGAAAGCCCTCGCAAGAGTCGGTGGCTTTGACGAACGGTTTAAAATGGCCTGGCGCGAAGACAGCGACCTCCAGTTCAAATTCATAGACGCCGGAATCCCGATCCTCAAGGCGGCGGAGGCCGTGGTAACCCACCCTGTGAGAAAGGCGCCGTGGGGCGTTTCCCTTCGCGAAGAACGAAAAGGTATGTTCAACGCGCTGCTCTATAAAAAATTTCCACGCCTGTATAAGGAAAGGATCCAGCCAACACCGCAATGGCACTATTATGTCATCGCGGCTTTCCTCATCGCCGGGGCTGCCGGATTCATTGCGGGTCAGGATGAGTTGAAATTCGCCGGACTGGCAGGGTGGATCCTGCTGACCTCCGGGTTCACCTGGAAACGCCTTAAGGCCACGTCTCATTCGTGGAAGCATGTGGCTGAAATGTTCCTCACTTCCGCCGTAATTCCATTGCTCTCCCTGTTCTGGAGATTTTATGGCTCGTGGAAGTACAGGGTACTCCTGGTGCGCTGACTGCGCGTGCCGGAATGAGCGCTGACAAGTTCGGGAACGAGCGGTTCTTCACCATTTTTCAGCAGGTCGCGGGCGGCTTCGTAAATCTCTTCGGGTGTGACGGTGACCGTATCGGAGCCAAAAAAGTTTTCCTGCACGTACCGGAGAATTTCGTTTTGGCTTTGAAGGTGTGCGGGCACCGAAAAAGGCAGCACTTTCCCGACGGTTTTCCAGGGTGCGTGTTGGGGATTGGTCATTGCGTATAGCACCACCGTTCTGGTGCCCACGGCGGATGCAATGTGGACGCTGCCCGTATTGACCGAGATCAACAGCGGTGAGCGCCTGACAAGCGCGATGTATTCGCCGAGTGAAAGCTGTCCGGCTATCGTGCAGGCTCCGTTTCCGATTCCGCGCGCGATCTCCATCGCCAGTTCCTTTTCAGACTCAATACCGGTAATGACCAACTGGTAGCCCAGCCCGGACTGGATTATCTTTCCTGCCTCGATCCATTTCTGTTTCTCGTACCGGCGTTTGGCTTCACTTACTCCCGGATGCAGGATCAGCCAGGGTTCCTCAGGATTGGCTCCGGCCCTTGCCATCTTCGCCATCGCCTGGTGCTCGCAGCTGTCGGGGATATTCACTAAGATCCGGTCGTTGTCGGTAGTGGCGCCGAAATGCCCGACAAGGTCAAGGTCGCGGCGTACCTGGTGCCTGATGAATCGGAAGGGTTCTTCGTCGGGTATCCAGTGCGTTAGCAGCGCATACGGGTTTTCCCGGCAGTACGAAAGGCGGTTCGGGATTTCCGCCATCGTCAGCAGGAGCGCCGTGGGCAGGGGATTCTGACTGAAGACCGTAAAGATGATACCTGCGTCGAATTTCTTTTCCCTCAACAGGGCTGCGAGCTCAGGTAAACCGCCGCGCCTCTTGCGGGAGTCGGCCTTCACCCATGGGACGTCCCATACCAGGACCTCGTCAACGCCGGGCAGGTAGGGAGCAATTCCTTCCGCCGCCGGCGACGTCAGCAGCGTAATGGAGCTGTTGAACGTTTCTTTCATCGCGCGGATGGCAGGAGCGGACATTAAAAGATCACCCATATTGTCAGGGCGGACGCACAGGATGTTTTTGAAATCTTTCCCGCTCATGACCGGAGGATCTCTTCTTGCGCGCGGTGGCCCATCCGGCTGATTCGGTTGATGATGCGTGTGGTCGAATGATCGGGCACGTGGTCGAGAAACACGATCTCACCGCCGCAGGCCTCCACCGTTGCGGCTTCCGGTAATTTTTCTTTCGTGTAATCGCCACCCTTGGCAAAAACATGCGGGCGCACCGCACGTATGAGTGCAACGGGGGTGTCATCGTGTTCACTTCCGAAAGGTATGATATGGTCGACGGAAGAAAGGCCCGCCAGCACCTGGAGCCTGTCCTCGAGACCATTGATTGGCCGGTCTTTGCCTTTGATGCGCTTGATGCTCTCATCCGTATTCAGCCCGATGATAAGAACGTTGCCGAGTTTCTTCGCTCGTCTCAGGTACGCAACGTGTCCGCTGTGCAGAATATCAAAACAACCGTTGGTGAACACGATTCTTTTTCCGTCCGCGCGGTAGGCGGCGCAAGTCTCTTCAAGGTCGGCTACCGCACCGATATATTTGGAATGAAGGTTGAAATAGTTTTTCAGTTCAGCCTGCCAGCAGCTTGCTGTGGATTCTTTCCGGACGGCAATGGCGGCAGCCGCCGTCGCAATCTCCGCGCTGATGGCTGCGCGGTGACTGTTGATAAAAGAGAGGACGAACGCGCTGAGGTAGGTGTCGCCGGCGCCGGCCACCTGGGGACTTGCAATGAAAGGCGCATGGCATACATAGGTCGGCCGCCCGTTTTCAATCACTACCGACCCATCGCCGTCCAGTGTGACCGTTATTAAGGGAGCGTTTATCTTTTGGTGGAGGCGGGCGGCTTCGTTCCTTATTTGCTCCACCTTGCCGGAAGGTTGTACAGGAGTGCCGAGCAGGTGCATGGCCTCGCGGTAGTTTGGCTTCGCATAAGAAGGCTGGAGGGACGAAAAAAACAACAGGCGTTTTGAATCCACGGCTGTGAACAGCGCATTCTTGTGTGCCAGGGCCTTGAGCTCGGCGAGCACCGGGGCTGTGATGACACCCTTGTCGTAGTCAGAGACGACAAGGGCGTCGCAACCCTTGATCGCGCGCTCAACCGAGTGAACGAGTTTTCGCGATGTGTGGGCATCGATGGGCGCCTCGGTTCCTTCATCGATTCGCGTGATCAGCTGCGAGCCGGCGATCACGCGGCTCTTCGTTATCGTTTTTCTCATGCGGTGGCGGATCACAGTTGTGGGATCGACGCCGAGGTCGGCCAGTAATCGGACCGCTTCGTCTCCCGCAGCATCCGATCCCGCCACCGTGCAGAAATTGACTGAAGCACCGAGGGCTCTCAGGTTGCAGACGGTGTTGGCGGCGCCTCCCAGAAACATTTGTTTTTCACGAACGTCCATCACCGGTACCGGTGCTTCCGGGCAGAGGCGCGTGCTCGATCCCTTCAGGTAAATATCCAGAATGAGATCTCCGATCACCAATATCCGTTTTCCGGAAAACGTTTTGATTATATCGATTTGTGTTGAAAAGACATCCATCAGTAGTCGGCGTTCATGATGATTTCCGCAGCTTCGCTGAGGTTTCCGGCAATGGCCGTGGGCCTTCGGTTCTCTGCCAATAGCCACTCCGTTTCGTTACCGTTGTTGATGAGGATCGTCTTGCAGCCGGCCTTGTTGCCCGCCTCCACATCATTGAGGATGTCGCCGATCATCCAGGAGTGCTCCAGGTCTATCCCGAATCTATCAGCCGCCAGCCGGATCATTCCCGGTCCCGGCTTCCGGCAATCGCAGGCCATTGCGTACCTGGCTACTTTCCCCTGCGGATGATGGGGGCAGAAAAAGATGGCATCCAGCTGAATGCCTGCCCGGTTCAGCCTTTCCTTGATGTGCGTATTGAGCGTATCCAGCGCCTCTTCGGTGAAATACCCGTGCGCAATGCCGGATTGGTTTGTAACGACAATCAGGAGGTATCCCCGGCTCTTTAATTTTTTTAATCCGTCGACGGCCCCATCGGTAAACCGCACATTGGCAGGGTCGACATTATACGGGATATCGTGCGTGAGCGTGCCGTCTTTATCTATGAAGATCGCTTTTTCCATCCGGTTGTTTCGGTTGATGTTCAGGCCTGCTTTCCATCCAGCTGCAGCGCATGGCCGTTGCCGTTGATATGCGTCGTTTTCCTTTTCCGGAAAAGCGCCTCTTCGACGAGCGTGCACAGCGTGTGTAACACATGAAGGTGAAGCTCCTGTATCCTTTGCGTGTTGTCTGACGGGATCACGATGTTCAGATGCGCATACAGGCTCATTTCGCCGCCACCTTTTCCCGTAAGGGCAATACACTGCATACCTTTCGAGAGGGCGGCTTTCATGGCATTGACGACATTCGGTGAATTGCCACTTGTGCTGAAGCAAAACAGCACGTCGCCTTTTGCGCCAAGGGCTTCCACCTGCCGGGCGAACACGTCTTCGTAGCCGAGGTCGTTTGCCCACGCTGTTAGCACCGCGGTGTCGCAGGTCAGTGCGATCGCCGATAAGGCGGGGCGCTTAGCCATTTCAAAACGGCCTACCAGCTCGGCGGCAAAATGCTGGCTCTCGGCCGCGCTGCCGCCATTCCCGCAGATCAGTAGTTTTTTACCTTTGCGGTAAGCGTCAGCGAGGAGCTGACCCGTTTGCAGTATCGGAGCGGCGATCTGTTTCTTACTCCTTAAAAATATTTCCGCCGCCTGGTCAAATGCGGTTTCTATTTTATCGCGCCATCCGGCGGCCGATGGGCTTTCGGCAGTCGCCTCCAGGATGCGTTCATAGAGAAGCGCCAGGCGTTCCGTTACTTTGGCCCAGGTGAACAGGGCGTTCACGCGGCTGACGGCGTTCTTCTTCATGCGCGAGCGGAGGACATCGTCATGGAGCAACTCATAGATCTTGACAGCGAGTGCATCCGGATCGTTCGGCGGGACAAGAAACCCTGTCTTTCCGTCGGCCACCGTATATTTTATGCCGCCGACACCGGATCCGATTACCGGCGTGCCGCAGGCCATCGACTCGAGCGGCGTAATGCCGAAAGGCTCATACCAGGGCGTCGTGACAAAGACATCCGCTGCGGCGTAATAGTATTTCAGCACGTCGCGTTGCTTCCGGCCGGTGAAGGTCACCAGGTGGTCGACTTTCTCTTCCACGGCGATCTGCTGCAGTCTCGAAATCTCCGGATCGGTTTCCGGGCGCACACCGTCGGACTCCCCGCCTACGACGATGAGCCTGGCGGCGGTCGACGTCCTGTTTAACCGTCCCATAGCACGGATGACGTTGTCGATACCCTTCCTCGGAACCACCCTGCCGAGTTGTAGAATGAGCGGCTCCTCCGCGTCGAGCTTCAATACCATGCGGGCGACCGACCGGTCAACCGGGTGAAACTCATAGGGATTAAAACCACACGGTATGATCGTAATTTTGTTTTCCGGCGCCTGGTAATAGTGCATCAGGTCTTCCCGGTCCTGCGGACATTCAGCAAGGATGTGATCCGCATCCCTGACGATCTGTTTTTCAATAGCAATCCGCTCGGCAGGGAATTTGTCCTGGCCTTTCTGATAGAGCTTCCGGACATACCCCAGCGCATGGAATGTGACGACGAACGGGATCTGTAACATCTTTTTGATATCGGACGCCACCATGGCCGACATCCAGAAATTGGCGTGGATGAGCTCATACTCAACTCCATTCTTCGAAATGAAGGCCATCATATTCCTGGTGAATTCCGGCATGTAGTCGTACAGGTATTCTTTCTCTACCGCCTTGACCGGCCCGGCCTTCACATGAATGATCCGGACATCCGGGATCCATTCAATCAC
>DASVOT010000168.1:0-4917 GCA_036383235.1 Chryseosolibacter sp. | reverse complement strand
GCACCCCAAGGTCACCGTTCCTGAAACACCTAGAACTCCGGCACTAGCACTGTGTTCAGAAGTGCTGGACTGGACTACTCCGTTTTCAGACGTCGTAGATACAGAAACTGTTCCATTCACCACTACAGGCGTCCCTGGAACCGGCGCGCCGAACCGAGGCAACGGTAGTCGTTTCTTGTTGGCCCTTTTCTTTAACCAATGGCTTAGCGCTGCTGCCATCTTTGGAGCTATACGAGATTTCTCCTCCTAATTTCCCATTAGTCGTTGACTGTCCAATGTCGGCGCCCGCATTTTTTCTTTAGAGACGCGGCTAGTCGAGGACCCGATGATTCGCTCACTTGACCGCTTACAAAAGCCTTCACTTCTACTTTGCTGGCCAAATCCTTTGCTTGATTCACGGTGCTTTCTCCGTATTGCCGATTACCTGTTTTACCTTATTTGCAGCATAATTTCTTGCTGCATTGACTAGTTCACGAAGGCTCCCTCCGAAAGGCGAATCAGGCCACATTCCATCCGGATCAATAAATCGAACAGGATTATCAAAAGCATAATTATAGGGACTCCAACGCCTTCCCTTTTCTCCCATTGGATCAACAACACCCCATCGACCAATATCAGCCATGTACATACGCTTTCCATAGTCATACCACCCAAGCCCGAGCTCTTTTTGTACTTCCTTTCCATTGTAAAGATATTTTTGATCGACTGAATTCTCCCTCGAGTAAGAGTTGAAAGTGAATCCGAAAGGATAGTAATCATGCATTTGCACCACCGGCGATTTTGCATGGGTTATTTTCAGATCGTCAAAATATACGTCCACCTGGGTCGGGTTCTCGTTCGAAAGGAAGATAAAAGCGTAGCCCGGTTCGGTTACGATGATTTCCCTGTTTAAGTATCCATGCGGATCCTTGATTCCGGCCTGCGTGCTGGCGTCGGTCTGGATGTCGTCGATGCCGATCTGCCTGTAAGCCGCATCGACAAAGTTATACTTTTTATCGAAAAGAAGGCAGTGGCCGAACCGCCCGGAGCCAGCGGAAGGGTTGGTTTGGGCTTTGACGTGAAAAACGATTATCTTGCTTTCTTCCTGAAAGGCAAATGTGAAGCCCAAGAATCTTTTTGTAGCCACCCTGTTAAGTAGTCTTTTGCTGGGTGTGATGTTCTTATTTAAAGTTCGGAACCCAATTTATTGGCTGTCAAATAGGTTTTATGTCGAGGCGTACCAGGCAACAAGTAATAAGCCGATTAACCCGGAGATCTTCCTTGTCAACATAAGTGACTTGACTACGAGCGAGATTCGGGACCAGATATTCATATTATCGCAGTATGAGCCGGCCGTCATTGCCATAGACTACAATGCCGATGATACGGGTTCGCTTGATCGAACCGAGCGATTGAATGCACCGAACCTGGTTCTCCCACTTTTGATTAGCGGCTCCGATTCTGTGAGATATTCACCTAACCCCTTTTCCAACGACGCTGATTACGGATTTGTTAGAGTGCTTTCACCATCCTTTTTTGAGCCATTCATTCAAATAAATGGACGCAGATATCCTGCCTTTGCAACTAAGATACTTGAAGAATTCGACTCACGTTTGTACGAAAAATTAACCTCGAGGCGACTCAAAACGGAAATTATCAATTACGCAGGCAACATCGAGAATTTTCAATATCTGGGCGACCTGACAGCGCTTAAATCGGTGGGGGTTTTGGAAAATATTAGAGGTAAGATTGTCATTCTAGGCTATACCGGGTTGATGCATCCCCGTCCGAGTGAGTTCGATAGCTATGACGCTTTTGTCACTCCAAAAGGGTCAATGTTTGGAGTATTGGTTCATGCGAATATATTGAGCACAATGTTTGAAAATTATATAACGCCGCAAGGCCAAGGGGGCTTGGCTTTGATGATATTGGGAATTATCGTTGCAAATGCATTCATAACGTTTCTGCTTTGCAGAAGAATCTTGGGCTACTTGTTAATAAAAGTGGCTCAGGCTGCCCAGGTCCTGCTTGGATTTGTGACATGCTCATTTGTGATACACCGTTTTCAGGTGGCATTGGACTATGAGATGATGACATTGGCCGTCCTGATTACTCCTGAAATCGCCTACTGGCTCTTTAAAAGTCGTGAATTCTCATAATTATTTACGCGTTGGCAGAAACCTCTTTAAAAGTCCAACGATTTGGAGACGTGCAGCTTCCGGATCCTCAACGCATACCCACGCTCCTCATTCGCCATCCGTCAACCACCACCTTGCGCCTGCAGCCACCCCGCAGTATATTGCGTGAACGCTAAAATCGTACCCTCATGCGAAACCTTTATTCCATTGCGCTCCTCGGAACCCTCACGTTCGCCAGCCACCTGCTCGTCGCGCAAAAATCCAAAGCCTACGACCTGCAGTCCCCCGACGGAAATATCACCGTCCACGTTGAAGCGGGCGCGAAGATGAAATGGTCCGTCATCCACAAAGGACAAACAATCATCGACCCTTCGTCCATCTCTCTTCAGCTCGGCGATGGAACAGTCCCCGGCGATAACGCCAGGGTCGCCTCCGCATCCACGCAGAAGATCAAGACGTCGTTCCAGGCTGTCAACTACAAGAAGGCAACGGTCATCAACGAGTACAACGAGCTTACCCTGAGCTGCCGCGGCGACTACGGCCTCATCTTCCGGGCATACAACGACGCTGTCGCCTACCGGTTCTTCACAAAAAAGAAAGGACAGATCACCATCAGAAATGAAGAAGCGAACTTCAACTTCACGGGAGACCATCATGCGTTCATCCCCATCCAGTGGGACTATCGCGACGGGAAGACCTTCAACTCCTCGTTCGAGGCGCTCTACCATGAAATTCGCCTTTCACAGTTTCCAAAGGATTCACTTGCATTTCTGCCACTGCTTGTCGACGTCGGGCAAAACAAAAAGGTCGTTGTGCTGGAGGCCGACCTCGAAGACTACCCCGGCATGTATATGGACCTGAATGAGACCGGGAAAGGATTGAAGGGTGTCTATGCCCCGTACCCACTGGAGGTTGAGCACGCGGGCGCCAGCAAAATGAATCTCATCCCGACGAAAAGAGCTGACTTTATCGCAAAGACGGATGGCACCCGCAGCTTCCCCTGGCGCGCGATCGTCATCAGCGAGCAGGACAAAGATCTCCTCAACAATGATATCGTTCTGAAGCTGGCATCGCCTCCGCGCCTGCAGGACGTCTCCTGGATAAAGCCGGGTCAGGTTGCGTGGGACTGGTGGAGCGACTGGAATATTTCCCACGTTGACTTCAAGGCAGGCATCAACACGGATACGTACAAATACTTCATTGACTTTGCCGCGGACAACGGGATCCCGTACATCATCATGGATGCGGGCTGGTCGCCGGCGCTCGACTTGCTACAGGTAGAGCCGGAGCTCGACCTGCAGACGGTCATCGATTATGGCAAACAAAAGAATGTCGGCGTCATTCTCTGGGCCTGCTGGTCGGCGGTGCTCGATCAAATGGATGAAGTCTTTCCCAAATACTCGTCGATGGGTGTCAAAGGATTTAAAATCGACTTCATCGACCGCGATGACCAGGTCGCGGTAGCGTCCACGTATGAGATTGCCAGGAGAGCGGCGCAATACAAGCTGATCGTGGACTTCCACGGAGTCTTCAAACCTACGGGTCTCCAGCGGACCTATCCGAATGTCGTCTCGTATGAAGGGGTGAAAGGGCTTGAAAACTACAAGTGGGCAAACGAAGATCAGCCGCGCTACGCCGTGACGATCCCGTATATCAGGATGATCGCCGGCCCTATGGATTATACTCCTGGGACTATGCGCAACGCAAGTCAGCGGAATTTCCGGCCCATCGGCGGCAATCCCATGAGCAAAGGCACGCGCGTGAACCAGATGGCCATGTACATCGTCTACGACACGCCCCTGCAGATGCTCTCGGACAATCCCACCGCCTATAGGAAGGAGCAGGAGTGCACGGACTTTATCGTCAACGTGCCCGTGACCTCCGACGAAACCATCCCGATCGACGGTAGGGTAGGAGAGTACGTTGTGTTGGTAAAAAGAAAGGGCGACACCTGGTTTGTGGGAGCGATGACCGACTGGACGCCGCGGGAACTTTCGATCGATTTCTCGTTCCTGGATGCGGGGATCTACCGGGCCGAGATCTTCCGCGACGGCGTCAATGCCGGCAGGGATGGAACGGACTACAAGAACGAGACCGCGGAGATTTCCGCCGGCCAAACGCTGAAGGTGCACCTTGCAGGCGGTGGCGGGTGGGTGGCCCGGTTGGAGAAGATCAGGTAGTCAGTTATTGCCTTTTTAATGTATGTCGGTCGTAATATCCGCCGAAGACCTATCTATTACTCCAATCCAGGATGGTGAGTAGCGTCAATACTTCCATTTCCTCTTTCCGTTCACGGCAATTTGCAGGCGCATTTCAGAGATAAATCGATAGAATGTCTGTAACGCACCGGTGTCCCCATTATCAACCAACTTGCTGATGCCAAATATCGTGTTATTGTACTCGTTCTCTACCACATTCCCCAAAACATCAGTTTTGCGGTTGTCCCGAAGACTGGTGCCAGCCACCTAAAGTCGGATTGAGTGAAGGGTTCATGCCCACCCCGGTAGCCAATCTTATGCTCAATTCCCTTGCCGTAAAAAGAAAGTCCAAGGAAGGTAGGGGTAGCGGAATGCTCTGAAGTGATCCTCTCTTGAGAGCAACATAGTTCAATTCATCACCCATAGTGCATATTCCGGACTATACTTTACCACCGTTCCGATGCAAACCTTACCACTTATTCCGGAGCAAAGTTTACCAGCATTCCGGACCAAACCTTACCAGTAATTCCGCTCGAAAGTTTACCAGATATTCCAGGTAAACCCTTTAGGATGAGAAAATCTGGAGAAAAAATGGGCTGACA
>DASVOT010000167.1:0-3547 GCA_036383235.1 Chryseosolibacter sp. | reverse complement strand
CCTGGCCGCGTTCACGCTTTACCAGGTTGCGTGCGAGCTGAATCTCGATCTGTTGGACCGGTATAAATTCCTCACCCTGTCACATGAGAAAAAAGAAAGCTTTCTGCTGAAACAGATCCGGTTTCAGCTTCACGTAATGGGGCAGGAGGAAAAGAGCAAAGATGTTTACCATCTGAATTAATTCCCTCAATCCGCAACCATTCCTCTGGTAAATCGTTAGTGAAAATTTTTTCTTCATTGCGCATCGCATTTGTCGTGTTTTCCGTTTGAGCCTTTCCTCGTCGCCCGCGTGCCTGAAGAGCGGCGTCGTCGATTTGCCTGAGGGTTACAAAACTAAATCAGGAATATTTTGCGCGCTCATGCAACAAACGATTGCAGCGCCACGTCTACTGGGTATAATAAATTCCACAGTATGAAAAAAATATTAATCCTTGTTTTTGTCGCCCTGACAATCGGCCAGGCGAATGCGAAGGGTGTTGACCCCAAAGCTCCGTTGGGTATGTCAGTAATAAAGTCCGGTAACATCTGTAAACTCTTTTACAGAGGCGAAGTAGCCGGAGACATCGAAGTGACAATCTATAATGAAAATGGACGGGCGGTTTTCTCGGAGGTAATCCGAAACAAAGACAATTTCATGCGGCCCTATAATCTGTCGACCTTGCCGGAAGGCAATTATACCATTGCGCTGAATGACGGCCAGACCACGCGCGTCGAAAAGATTACTCACTTCAACAGGAAGGATGTGCGCGCGGTGCGTCTCATTAAAGTCAATAACGCTGAGCACAAATACCTGCTCGCCATCTCCAACGAGGGGAATGACGTACTGACCATCACAGTATTCGATCAGCACAATTCGCTCATTTACAAAGGCACCGAACACGTGAACGGCGATTTCGCCAAAGTGTACAACCTGAAGGGAAATGGCCGTTTTCTTTTTCAGGTCTCCGATCAGAAAGGGCGGACAAGTGCCGTTTCCACTTCTCCGGCGAAAGAGAATTAGAATCCAATCGTTGCGATTCCAGCGAGGTTCGGCTGTTGACGTGCCGAATGCCATCACCCAAAGAGGCTGCCCTTTTAAGACAGCCTCTTTTCTCTTCCTGCCAAAGAAACTGTGTCCGCACGGGAAAAAGAGGTAGCCATTTTCAAAAGAATTGCTGACCTTGGGGAACAGACAATCAATCCCAATCTCACGTTATGAAAAGTTCTTTTTTTGCCCTGACAATTTTGCTTGTGTATGCACAGGCTTCCTGCCAGGGGTTGTACGTGGCAAGCGACCACACGGCTGAAAATCTCTTCAGTCAGAACATTGAAGGCCCCGCCTTTGATAAGAAGGGAAACCTGTACGTTGTCAATTTCCAGAGAGACGGCACGATCGGGCTGGTGAAACCGGACGGGTCGGTTGAGTTATTCGTCAGCCTTCCTGAAGGCAGTACGGGCAACAGTGTAAAATTCGACAGCAAAGGGAATATGTACGTCGCCGATTTCACCGGTCACAACATTCTGAAGGTGGACATGAAATCGAAAGCGGTCAGCACATACGTGCACAACGACCAATTCAATCAGCCGAATGATATTATTGTAAACAGGAAAGATCAATTGTTCGCCTCGGATCCGAACTGGAAGGAGAAAACGGGCCAGCTGTGGAGGATCGATGCAGGGGGAAAGGCCGTGCTGTTGACGGACGACATGGGCACTACCAATGGCCTGGCGCTTAGTCCGGATGAAAAACTCCTGTATGTGAACGAAAGCGTTCAGAGAAAGATCTGGGCCTTTGACGTGGACGCGTCCGGCAACATATCAAACAAAAGGCTTTTTGCGGAATTTCCCGATTTTGGATTCGACGGGATGGCTTGCGATAACAAAGGGAATCTATATGTGACGCGGCACGGCAAGGGTACCATTGCCATTCTTTCGCCACAGGGCAAACTCCTGAGAGAAGTGGCACTCAAGGGGAAAAGTTGCAGCAACCTCGTTTTTGGCGGCAAAGACGGGAAGACCGTCTATGTCACCCTGCAGGACCGCAAGGGTATCGAGAAGTTCCGTACCGAGAATGCCGGTAAACGGTGATCTGTCATCCGGGCACGGTGTTGAAACACCGGATAAGACCGATCGCCATGCCGGGATGGGCGGCAACCTACGGGTTTTGCTCGATGAGCTGAAGCCTGCCGACCACTGTGTCCGGCGGCAGCACGGAGCCGGGTGAGAGGACAGCGTTGGCGCCGATTTTGGCATGGTCACCGATAAGCGCGCCGAATTTTTCTACTCCGGTGAAAAACTTCCTGCCACCTGCCGTTACGGTGATATTCTTATTCTTTCGTTCGTTATAGTGGTTCGCCACTACGGCGCCGGCTTCCAGGTTAACGAAAGATCCGACAAGGGAATCCCCCACGAAGTTCAAATGCGCTATTGCGGAATTCGCAAAAATGAAACTGCTTTTGATTTCGCATGCCGGCCCGATCGAAACATTCTCGTCCAGGAAGATTCCTCCCCGGAGGCTGGCGTTGGCCCCGACAAAGCATTGCGCTGAAATAATGGCCGGGCCTTTCACGATGGCGCGAGTGTCAACGGACGCGGTACGGTGTATGGCCACCCCCTCGGTGATCGTGTAGTCGGGTCCCAGCGCCGCCATTTTTTCCGTGACGATTCTGTTGATCTGTGCCGTGACCTGCCATGCATCGTCAGTATGAATGTCAGGGAACAGGAGATCAAATCGCCCGATATAGTCGGCCAGGTGCATCATATCTCATAGAGTTCCAGGGGAAGTCCGTCAGGATCGGAAAAAAATGTGAAACGCTTCCCTGTATAGGGGTCGGTCCGCATGGCTTCGATGGCGATGCCTTTTTGCTCGAGTTCGGCAATGGATTCCTGCAGGTTGTTTACTGAAAACGCGAGGTGCCTCAGCCCAAGTGCCTCCGGATGCGATGGTCGGGCGGGCGCGTCCGGGAACGAGAACAGTTCAAGGGTGTAATGGTTATGAAGTCGCAGGTCGAGCTTCCACGACTGTCTTTCCTCCCGGTAATGTTCTGCCATCACCGAGAAGCCAAGGACCTCCGTATAAAATTTTTTCGATACGTGGTAGTCTGAACAGATGATTGCGATGTGGTGAACACCTTTGAGTGAAGGCATGGGTCGTGCGCGATTGATTTCCAATTTCAGAAATTTAATGACATCTTAAAAGCATGGATCAGTTGTGGCTCATTTTGGGTGTCATATTCATGGTGGTAGGCCTGGTGGGTTGTGTTTTGCCTTTTCTTCCGGGGCCGCCGCTGTGCTATGGGGCCCTTCTGTTGCAGCAGCTTCAGTCAGATCCTCCGTATTCCACGAAATTTCTCCTCTGGTGGGGGGCTATCACCGCGCTTGTGGTGGCGGTGGATTACCTGGTACCCATTTATGGGACGAGAAAATTCGGAGGCACCCGTTATGGCGTCTGGGGCTGTGTGATAGGGCTGATCGCGGGCCTGTGGCTTGGACCCCTCGGTCTCATCGCCGGGCCTTTCATCGGCGCATTTGTGGGTGAATTGATCGGAAACGCCAAATCAGAAGACGC